>DNZB01000128.1:0-7923 GCA_003506635.1 Parvularcula sp. | reverse complement strand
GTCGCGCGCCCCTTCAAAGCCAAGACCGGCGAGCGCGCCCTCGATCGCTTTTCCTTGGGGGTCGAGAACGCCCGATTTTAGGGTGATCGTCACCTTGGCTTTCATCCTGGGCCTCGTCGCGGAAAGAGGCCTCGCCTTACGCCGCTGGCAGGTTGGGCGCAACCGGGCGAACGTAACCGATTGCGCAGCATCTGCGCCGGGTCTAGTTTTCGCGCCGCTCTCCCCGGGGGGGGATGGCGTCAATAGGAGATTGTCTGATGCGGAAGTCGCTGTGGGGCATCCCCGCGCTTGCGGCTTGTCTTGCGCCTATCGTCACGTCCCCGGCGTCGGCCGCGGAGGCAGGCGCTTCCTATGCACCGTCGCCCGGTTTTCTTGTCGGCGGCGTTCCGTTCGAGTTTTTTCTGTTTGGGGCGACGCTGATCGGCGTTGCGCTCTTCCATCACCGGACATTCACCGTCGCCGTCACCGGGCTCGCGGCGATCATCGGCTACAAGTTTTTCGTCACGGGCTTTACCTTCGGGCCGGGACTTGATGGCCTTACCCAGGCGCTCTGGCATGAGCGCATCGTCCTCTCGAACCTCTTCCTCCTTCTCCTCGGCTTTGCGGTGTTGTCGCGCCAATTCGAGCAGAGCAATGCGCCCGAGATGATCCCGAGGGTTTTGCCCGATGACTGGAAGGGCGGCCTCGTGCTTCTCGGCATGATCTTCGTGCTGTCCTCCTTCCTCGACAACATCGCCGCGGCGCTGATCGGCGGCGTCGTCGCCAAGGCGATCTATGACAGGGTGCACATCGGATTTCTTGCGGCGATTGTCGCGGCGTCGAATGCGGGCGGCTCCGGCTCGGTCGTCGGCGACACGACGACGACGATGATGTGGATCGACGGGATTAACCCTCTTGATGTCGTGCACGCCTATGTCGCGGCCGGCGTCGGCTTCTTTATTTACGCCATTCCGCTGTCCATCGTTCAGCAGCGCCACAGCCCGATCCAGAAGCGGGCGGACACCTCGCAGCCCGTCGATTTCGTGCGCCTCTTCGTCGTCGCCGCCATTTTGCTGTCAGCGATCGGCGCGAACATCTTCGCCAATCTGCGCGCGCCTCATCTGCTGGACCAGCTGCCGGTGATTGGTCTTGGCGTCTGGGCGGCGATCATAGTCACCGGGATCATCCGTTTTCCGGATTTCAAGGTCGTCATCAGCGGTTTCAAGGGAACCCTGTTCCTGCTCTCGCTTGTCACCTGCGCATCGCTGATGCCGGTCGAATCCCTGCCGCCGGCGAGCTGGCAGACGGCGCTTGGCCTCGGCTTCGTCTCGGCCGTTTTCGATAATATCCCGCTGACGGCGCTGGCGATCAAACAGGGCGGCTATGACTGGGGCGTTCTCGCTTACGCCGTCGGCTTCGGCGGCTCGATGATCTGGTTCGGATCGTCCGCGGGCGTAGCGCTCACCAATATGTTTCCGGAAGGAAAGTCGGTGTTCCGCTGGCTCCTCAATGGCTGGTGGGTCGCGCTCGGCTATGTCGCGGGGTTTTTCGCGTTATTTTTTGCGATCGGCTGGCACCCGCACGAGCCGCACAAGCGGACCGGCGCCGAAACGCCCTCGCATTCAAGCCTCAATCTGGATGGTGAGGCCGCGCCGCATTAGCGACGCGGCTGTCCCCTTGGAACCGTTGCGCGCCTCGCCTCGCGCGTCTAGCGTTCGCGCGCCCATTCGGGCAAGTGGGCGTATTAAGCGAAAGAGAGGGACGGATGCACCGGCTGCTGACTGGAGCCATTGTCGCAATATTTTCGATCTTGTTCGCCGGGCCGGCGCTCGCCGCCGCCGCCGCCGGCGGGGCCGCTGTCGCCGGTCCCAAACTCTTCGGCGTTCCGGTCGATTTCTTTCTATTTGGCGCGACGCTCCTTTCCGTAGCCCTTTTCCACCATCGGACTTTCACCGTCGCAGTGACGGGTCTTTCGATCATCATCGTATACAAGTTCATTTTCACCGGCTTTCCGCCCGGACCAGGGGTCGGGGGCCTCCTCGCCCATATGTGGCATGAGCGAATCATCCTTTCGAACCTCCTCCTCCTTCTTCTCGGCTTCGCGGTGCTATCGCGCCATTTCGAGGACAGCGGCGCGCCGGAAGTGATGCCCCGCTTTCTGCCCGACAACTGGATGGGACCGCTTGCGCTCCTCGGCATGGTGTGGGTCGTATCCGGTTTCCTTGACAACATAGCGGCGGCGCTAATCGGCGGCGTCATTGCAAAGCACGTGTTTGAGAAAGTGCATATCGGCTATCTCGCGGCGATTGTTGCGGCGTCAAACGCCGGCGGCGCGGGTTCCGTCGTCGGCGACACCACGACGACGATGATGTGGATCGACGGCGTCTCACCACTTGACGTACTTCACGCCTATATCGCCGCTGCGGTCGCCTGGGCCGTTTTCGCGATCCCGCTGTCGCTGAAGCAGCAGGCCTATTCGCCGATCCAGAAGCACGAGATCGGCCATCACAAGGTCGATTGGGGCCGAATCGGCGTCGTCGTCTTCATTCTCGTAAGCGCCGTCGGGGCAAACGCGGGCGCGAACCTTTATGCGCCAAAGCTGCTGGACGTCATCCCCATGATCGGCCTCGCGGTCTGGTTCGCAATTATTGTCGGCGGCTTGTTGCGCAAGCCCAATCTCAAGGTCGCTACAGACAGCCTCAAGGGATCGCTGTTCCTGCTCGCGCTCGTCACCTGCGCGTCCCTGATGCCCGTTCAGGCGCTGCCGCCGGCGAGCTGGCAGACGTCGTTCGGACTCGGCTTCATATCATCCGTCTTCGACAATATTCCGCTGACCGCGCTCGCGTTGAAGCAGGGCGGCTTCGACTGGGGCATCCTCGCCTTCGCCGTCGGCTTCGGCGGATCGATGGTGTGGTTCGGATCGAGCGCAGGCGTCGCGGTGTCGAACCTTTATCCGGAGGCCAAGTCCGTCTTCAAATGGATCGCCGGCGGCTGGTGGATCATCGTCGCCTATGTCGTCGGTTTCTTCGCGCTTTATCTGACGCTGGGCTGGCACCCGCACGAGCCGCACAGACTGACAGCGCCATCGATGATCACGGATGACGGGGGTCACTGATGCGTTGATGCGGCGCGCGGCCGAATTTTCACGCGCGGGGACAGGATTAGCGATTTTGAATGCGCCCCAGCCCGGTTCTTGCGGCGAACGCCGTCGCGCCGGACGTCGCTGCAGAGGCGCGCGCCGGGCGCGCCCTCGTCTCGCAGAAGTCGACGCCGTCGGCGCGGGTCAAAACATTACGGGCGAAGGCGACAACCGTAAGCTGTCCCCGCGAGAACTGGCGAAGCGCTGTCGGCGCGCGGCAACGACGGCAATGGCCAGTTCTCAAATTTCAAGAAAGCGGCGCGGCGCCCGGTCCAGCTACATCGCATAACTGAAAAAGATGCGGAAGTCTGCGTCTGACGCCGCTTTCGAAACGCCTGCAAGCGCGCTCGCTTCATAGCGCAGGTGCTTGCCGAGCCTTCCCTTCACCACCGGTCCGATCTGGTGGCGCTGTTCGTCGAAAGCGCCGAACCCGGCCGTCGTTCCATAGATATTGAACATTTGCGCGCCGATGCGCACGTCTGAATTAAGCCTGTAAGTCGCTTCCTCGCGCGATTCGATCGAGGCGCCGTCGCGCGCGCGATCACCGAACTCCCGCCCGACCAGCAGTACGCCGCGAAGTTCGACGCCGTTTTCAAAGTCATACTGATTGTGCCAGGCGATGCGGCCGCGTCCGGGCTTGCGCGCTTCGAGCGGGATATTGCCGTCCAGCCGGATCGCCGAAGCCCAGCCGGATTTTCCCTTGCGTTCCTTGACCTGGTAGAGCGCTTCGAGACTCGCGATTCTCGCTTTCAACGGTTCGGCGCCTCGCTTGCTAAAAGTGATGAGCGCACGGCCGCGCAGTCGCTCTGAAACCCCGTACTGATAATGGAAGCGATGGACGAAGCCTTCGTCTTGGCCGTCGTTCTCTGGCGAATAGGCGAAGCGATAGTCGAACAGATGTTCGCCTTTGGTGACTTCCGATCCTGAGACCGCGCTGGTGCTCTGCGCGCGCACCACGCTTGAAAGCGAAGACATAAAAGTCAGAAAGAAAACGATTGCGATCGCGAATTTGCGCATCGATTGCATCCCGCACAAAGTGCGCCGGGGGCTATGATTGTTTTTTGAAGCTTTTGTGACGCGCATATGACTGTAAGACGAACTCGCCCGCGTACCGCGCGGCGCGACCGCGCGATTCAGTAGGCCGGCCGGCCGCGCCGCTACTTGCCGTTATCGCTGACGAGCACCGGCCCGGTTGCGCCATTGGCGCCGTTATCCTTGAGAATGCCAAGGCGCTTGGCCACTTCGCGATAGGCTTCGGTGACGCCGCCGAGGTCCTTGCGGAAACGGTCCTTGTCCATGATCGCGCCGGTTTCGATATCCCAAAGGCGGCATCCATCCGGGCTGATCTCGTCCGCGAGGATGAGCCGCACCATGTCGCCTTCGTACTGGCGGCCGAACTCGACCTTGAAATCGACGAGCTTGATGCCGACGCCCGCGAAAAGACCGGACAGGAAATCATTGATGCGCAAGGCGAGCGCCATCATGTCGTCGATTTCCTGGGGGGTCGCCCAGTTGAACGCCGTGATGTGTTCTTCCGACACGATCGGATCGCCGAGCGCGTCGTTCTTGTAATAGAATTCAACGACCGAGCGCGGCAGCTGCGAACCCTCCTCAAGGCCGAGCCGCTTGACCAGCGAGCCGGCGGCCACATTGCGCACCACCACTTCGAGCGGAATGATCTCGACATGTCGGATCAGCTGCTCGCGCATGTTGAGCCGCCGGATGAAATGCGTCGGCACACCGATCCGCTCCAGGCCTTGCATGATGAATTCGGAGATACGGTTGTTGAGGACGCCCTTGCCTTCCAGCACCGCGCGCTTCTGGTTGTTGAACGCGGTCGCGTCGTCCTTGAAATACTGGATGAGCGTACCGGGCTCGGGCCCTTCGAAGAGGATCTTGGCCTTGCCCTCATAGACCTGCTTGCGGCGAGCCATTTTCATTGATCCTTCCCGGCCGGTAGCGATCGGCGCCGGCCATGCCGGTCGATCGGAGGCGGGCGCTATACGCGCTTCCCTCCCGCCCGAAAACCCCTACATCCATCCTGCGGGCGGCGTCTATCGCCGCAGCGCAGCAATTCCACGCTTCTGCATTGCGGCGGCGGCGACCGACAGGTAAAAGGGCTTCGTGCCGGCGCGAAAAACGTAAGGAAATCAAAGTCTATGGCTAATTTCGACGATCGAAAAGACAGCTTCGAGAAGAAATTCGCCCATGACGAAACCTTGAAGTTCAAGGCGGGGGCCCGCCGCAACAAGCTCCTTGGCCAATGGGCGGCTGGCCTAATGGGCCTTTCCGGCGAAGAGGCCGATGACTATGCCAAATCGGTCGTCAAGGCGGACTTCGAGGAAGCGGGCGACGAAGACGTTTTCCGCAAGATCAAATCGGACCTAGACGCCGCAGGAGTCGGCCAGTCCGACCACCAGATCCGCCGGCACATGGACGAATTCATGGCCGAGGCGATCCGCCAGTTGAAGGAGCAAGGCTGACGGCGGTCTGACCCGTACGATCATCAGGGGGGCCGAATGTCCGGCGGCTATCGGCGCGAGATCGATGGTCTTCGCGCGCTTGCGGTCGGCGCCGTTCTCCTCTTTCATGCGGATGTTCCGGGGTTCGACGGCGGTTATCTCGGCGTCGATGTCTTTTTCGTCATCAGCGGATTTCTGATCACGCGCATCATCCTCGATGACGCGGCGGCGGGATCGTTCAGCTTCGGGGCCTTTTATCTCCGGCGCTTGCGGCGCCTTGCGCCGGCGCTCCTCGTCACGATCGCGCTGACGCTGATCGCCGGCGCGCTGTTGATGACGCCGGAGCACATGCGCAGCCTCGGCGCGTCGGCGGCGTCCGCCTCGTTCTATCTTTCCAATATCTTCTTCTGGTCGGAGGCTGGCTATTTCGACGCGAGCGCGAGCGTCAAACCGCTTCTTCACACCTGGTCGCTCGCGGTCGAAGAGCAGTTCTATCTCGTCTGGCCGCTCTTGCTTGTCGGTCTCCGGCGGTTCGCGCGATCGCTCCTGTGGCCGGCGATTTTCGCTTTGGGTCTTGTCGCGCTGATTGCCGCCGAAGCGCGCATCGGTCATCATCCGGCCGAAGTTTTTTTCCATTTCCCGTATCGCGTCAGCGAATTCGCCATCGGCGCGCTCGCCATTCTCGCTGCAAGGGAACGCGCGCTTCTGACGCCGAGGATGCGCGAAGCGCTGAGCGCGGTTGGCCTCGTTGCGATTTGCGCGCCGGTTCTCCTTTACGACGCCTCAGCGCGCGTTCCAGGGATTGCGGCGCTGCCACCGGCGCTTGGCGCTGCGGCGATCATCGTCGCCGGCGAGACGCGCGCCGCGCGCACGCTCCTGCAGAACCCTGTCAGCGTTTTCATCGGCCGGATTTCCTATTCGCTCTATCTCGTCCACTGGCCGATTGTCGTCTTTTACAAATACGCGTTCGGCGATGCGCTCTCGCCGGCCGAACAGATTCTCATCGTGACGCTGAGCGTTGCGCTTGGCTGGGCGTCTTGGCGCTTCATCGAAACACCCTTCCGGAAGCCGCGCGCCCGAAATGCAAGGTTCGCCGGGATCGCGCTCGCGGCGATGATGATCGCAGCGGGCGCCGGCGCGCATGCCTGGCGCACGAACGGCTGGCCCTGGCGCTATGACGCCGACATCGCCGGGATCGCCGCGAGCCTGCCCGCCATGAAAGACGCGCTGTTCGCACGATCGATCGCGGCGGAGGCTGCGCCCTTCCCTGTGGAAGGCAAGGTCAACGCCATCATCCTCGGCGNCAGCCACGGCGCCAATCTTCTGAACGCGCTGACGCTCGCAGGCGCGCGCGCGAATTTCCGTCATCTTCATATCCAGTGGATGTGCGGCCTTTATCTCGGCCCGCGGACGGTGAAGCCGGGATCGCCGGTTCTCACGCCGGAGGAGGCGGCGCGCTGCGAGACGCAAGCGGAGCAATTGCGCGACAGCGCGCTGCTCGCCGCGGCGGACATCATCGTCATTTCCTCAACCTGGACGGACGAAGCGCGCGCGCGCTTTCCCGAACTGCTGCGCTATCTGAAATCCGCCAACCGCGCCGATATCGTGCTTGTCGGCCCGCGCTTTTACTTCATCGAACCGAACGACGTCCTCAAAGACTTCGAAAGCTTCGCCGCGGCGGACGTAAAGTTTGACGCGGCGAAGAACGAAAAGGCTTTCCGGGAGACCAAGGCGGACCTCGAACGAGCGGCGGCGGCAGCCGGCGTTCCATTCCTCGATGTACAGCCATTTCTCTGCTCGGCGGGCCCCCCGCAATTCTGCCCGCTCTTCACGCCGACGCGCGAGATCCTCTATTTCGACTGGCATCACTGGTCGCCGGCGGGCGAAGCGCTCGCGGGCGTCGGGCTCAAAAAAACCGGAGAGCTTCGCCGGCTTTTCTGACAGCCGCTGCGTTTGCGAATTCCATGGCGGCCGGCGCGGCGCTATGGTCCGCGCCGCATTCAAAGGAGAAACCTCATGGGCCGCGTTTCCGGCAAGAAAGCCTTCATCACCGGCGGCGCGCAAGGGCTTGGGGCCTGTTTCGCGCGCATGCTGGCGGCGGAAGGCGCGAAGGTGTTCGTGACCGACGTCAACTCCGCAGGCGCTGAAAAGACCGCCGCAGAGATCGACCGGAAATATCCTGGCGCGGCGTCGTTCTGCCATCACGACGTGACGAAGCGCGCGGATTGGGAAAATGCGCTCGATCTCGCCGCGCGCTTCATGGGCGGGATCAGCGTTCTCATCAACAATGCCGGCGTCGGCGGCTGGGGCAACATTGAGACCGAGACCACCGAGGGCTGGCGG
>DNZB01000044.1 GCA_003506635.1 Parvularcula sp. | reverse complement strand
GCCGTCGTCGCCGGATTCAACGCTGACGATTTTTCGTTCGGATAAGGTCAGAGCGCCATGTGGTCAGTCGTTCAAGGCACGGTCAGCGGCGTTTCGCAATCGCTCGTCAACACCGTTCTGTCGCTAACGCAGACGGCTGCGAATTATTGGGGCTGGTATGTCGACGACAGCCGCGCCAACATCACCATTCAGGTGACGTTCTCGGACCTCACCGGTTCGACGCTGGCGACCGGCGGCACGGATTTCCAGTTCGTCAACTCATCCGGCGGCCTCGACTTCTTCGAGCCCAATACTGTTCGAGAGCTGAGGACCGGGATCGATCCCAACGGATCCGGCCCCGATATCCGCATCACCGTCGATTCAAGCCGACTTGCTTCCAACGGCTTCCACCTTGGCGCGCCCGTCGACGGGTACATCTCGTCGCCGCCGGGCGGGCAGATCGATCTCTTTTCCGTGCTTCTGCATGAAATCGCCCATGGCCTCGGTCTTCTCACGTTTCTGAACCAGAACAACAACAACCGCACGACGCTCGACCGCTTCATCACGCAGTCCGGCGGCAGCGTCTTCTTCAACGGGCCGAACGCGGTCGCGGTCAATGGCGGACCGGTGCCGCTCGACGACGAATTCGCGCATGTCGCGCAGAGTTTTTTCTACCGGCTGCTGAGACCTGCGATCTCTTCGGGCGTCGCCAGCTTCATCACGCCGTTTGAGGTCGCCTTCGTCCAGGATTTCGGCGTTCCGATCAGGGCCCCGAGCGCCGGCGCCGACGTGTTGCGCGGTTTCACCGGCGGAGATTCGATCGACGCCCTCGCCGGGAACGATTTCATCGACGGGCTGCTCGGCGACGACACGCTTTCCGGCGGCGACGGCGATGACACGCTCATCGGCGGGACCGGACGCGACGCACTTCATGGCGGCCAGAGCGACGACCAATTGCAGGGCGGCGCCGGCGCTGACACACTGGAAGGCGGCGCCGGCGCTGACATTATCGACGGGGGCGGCGACTTCGACGTGCTGACCTATGAGGGGTCAAGCGCGGGCGTTTCGGTGAACCTTGCGACCGGCGTCAACACCGGCGGCGATGCGCAGTCCGATTCGATTGCAAACATCGAATTGCTGATCGGCAGCGCGTTCAGCGACACCCTGGTCGGCGGCGACGGCGGCGAACAGATCAATGGCGGCGGCGGCGACCTTGTCTTCGGCGGCGGCGGCGCCGACACCTTGTTCGGAACGCTTGGCGATACGCTGGAAGGCGGCGCCGGCGCGGACCGGCTCAACAATTCCGGCCTACCCGCAAACTCGCCGGTTGTAAGCTATCTTGGGTCGCCCGGCCCCGTCGTGGTCGATCTTCAAACCGGCATTGGCGCGCTCAATGACGCCGAGGGCGATATTCTCGCCGTCATCAGATCTGTCGTTGGGTCGGAGTTCGGCGACACGCTGACGGCGTCGTCGAACTCTAGGCTGGACGGCGCTGGCGGACCTGACCTCCTCAAGGGCGACGTTTTTCCAAATATCTTGATCGGCGGCGCGGACGCCGACACGATTTCCGGCGGCCTTGGTGAGGACACCCTCGACGGCGGCACGGCGTTCGACACGCTTGATTATTCCGACCGCGCCGACAGCGGCGTCAATGTCAACGTCATCAACGGCGTCGCGCTGACGGGCGGCTTCATCAATAGCGCGGGCTTTTACCAGGGCGGCGCGCAGGAAGACGTGATCTCGAATTTCGAAAACATCCTTGGAACGGAATTGGCGGATCGCCTGATCGCAGGTTCGACGAGCGCGCGCATCGAAGGGCGCGGCGGCGCTGATTTCCTGTTCACTTTTTCGGGCAACGACACGCTGTTCGGCGGCGACGGGAACGACGTCATCGGATCGAATAAGTCGAGCGACCAGCTGTTCGGCGAGAACGGCGATGACACGCTGAACGGCGGCACCGGATTCGACACGCTGAACGGCGGCGACGGCGCCGACACGGCGGACTATTCCGACCGCACCGGCGGCGTCAACGTCAACATCTTCAACGGGATCGCCCGCACCGCCGGCGCGCTCAATGCGTCGGGATTTTATGCAGGCGGATTCAATGAAGACGTGTTGACGTCGATCGAGAACGCGATCGGCACCGCCTTCGGTGACCGCCTTGTCGCTGCAAGCGCGGGCTCGCGGCTCGACGGGCGCGGCGGGAACGACAATATCTCGGGCCTCAGCGGAAACGACACGCTGAACGGCGGCGCCGGGAACGACACGCTGTCGGGCGGCGGCGGCAATGACGTGTTCGAATTCGCCGGCGGCTTCGGCGCCGATATCATCACCGACTTCGCGCCAGGCGCCGCAGACGGCGACGTCATCCGCTTTTCCGGCTTTGGGAACGCCTTCGACAGTTTCGACGAAGTCATCGCCGCGGCGGCGGAAGTCGGCGGCGACGTCGTCTTCGATTTTGGCGGCGGCGACGTCATCACCATCCGCAATGCGACGATCGCCGGCTTCACGGCGGACGACTTCGCTTTCGGATAGCGGCCTCAGGCGAAGGTGAAGTCGTCGGCGACGAGGCCGGCGACGGTCGCATTGGCGATCGTCAGCGTG
>DNZB01000261.1:5540-6065 GCA_003506635.1 Parvularcula sp. | reverse complement strand
AGCATCAGCTCGATCGACATCAAGATGATGATGACATTCTTGCGATTGACGAAAATTCCCGCCATGCCGATGGCGAAAAGCACCGCGGCGACGCTCAAATAGTGCCCAAGCCCGATCATCGACCTAAATCCCCTGCCCCGTCTCGACCTTCTTGATCTCGACGCTCGCCGCGCGCCGGCGCGCGACTTGCGCGGCGGGGTCCTGTTTGCGGACGCCTTCGCGCGTTCTGAAGGTGAGGATGATCGCGCCGATCATTGCGACGAGCAGGATCAGCCCGGCGATCTGAAAATAGTGGACGTAATCGGTGTAGAGGATGAGCCCCAGGCTCTCGACATTGCCGGGCGCGCCGGGCTTGGCGAGCGCCGAGCCGGCGGACGCCGCAGGGTGCGCGCGGGCGAGCGCATCGTCTGACGGCGCCGACCATGCGGCGAAGGCGAGGATAAGCTCAACGACGACAAGTCCTGCGACCGCGCCGCCGATCGGCAGATAACTGAGGAACCCCTGTTTCAACTCGACGAAGTCGAC
>DNZB01000261.1:3709-5270 GCA_003506635.1 Parvularcula sp. | reverse complement strand
AGCATCATCACCACGAACAGGAACAAGACCGCGACCGCGCCGACATAGACCACGACAAGCAGCATCGCGAGATATTCCGCGCCCATCAGTACGAACAGCCCCGCCGCCGAGATAAAGGCGAGAATGAGTGAAAGCACCGAATTGACCGGATTCCGCGACGCGATGACCATCAGCCCGGAGGCGATTGCCGACAGCGCAAAGACCCAGAAAGCGAAGGCGGTGATCGTCATGACGACCTTCGGCTGACAGACGCCCGAACCGGCGTCCATGGCGGCGGGGTGCAGCAACGGTCAGCGGGAAGACCTGCCGGGGCCCCGCGCCGCAACTGCGAATTGGCGGGCCTTCTAGACCGCGCCGATTTCCTTTGCAAAGGCCCGCGCCGCTTTACGGGACGGCGCCGGACGCCTGTTGATTTCCCCAAGAACCGGGCGTCAGAAATCGCCGTTCTGGCGTAATGTGCGGCCGACAGGGAGAATCCTCAGATGAGCGAAGAAAGATCCTACTACCTCGGCACCCATGACCTCGAAGCATGGCGGCTCGGCGTCCAGCACCGGGTCTGGCGGGCGCGGACGCTTGACGTCTTTCGCCGCGCCGGAATCACCGATGGCTGGACTGTCATCGATGCGGGGTCCGGCCCCGGCCATGCGAGCCTTGACCTTGCCGAGATCGTCGGCCCGCGCGGGCGCGTTCATGCCCTCGACCGGTCGGACAATTTTCGCCACGCCATTGAGGCGGGGGCGCGTGTCCGCGGCCTTGATAATGTCACGCTGCACAATGTCGACCTGGCGACGGATTCAATCCCGGTCGGGGGCGTTGACGCGGTGTTCATCCGCTGGGTCTTCATCTTCATGGCGGACCCGATCGCCGTCCTGAAAAAACTGGCGGGGGCCTTGCGGCCGGGCGGCCGTTTCATTTGCCACGATTATTGGGACTGGGGCACGATGGCGTGGACGCCGCCCCGCGAAAGGCTCGCCGAATTCGTAGAAACCGCGATCCGCGACTGGCATCGCAACGCCGGCGATATCGATGTCGCCCGCAAGATTCTCCCCGCTCTGCCCGAGGCCGGCCTCCGCCTCGTCGAAGCCAATCCGATCGTGTTCACGACGTCGCCCGCCGATTTCACCTGGCAATGGCCGAAAACCTTCATCACGCCGCACGCCCGGCGCCTCGCCGAGCGCGGTGTCGTCAGCGTTCCGTGGGCGGCGGAAGTCGCCCGTGACTGGGACGCGGCGGAAAGAGATCCGCGCACGGTGATGACGACGCCCATGTTGATGGAGATTGTGGCGGAAAGGGTCTAGCGATACGGCGCGTCGATTTCGAGGTTCTTCGCGATTTCCCGCTCCCAGCGGTCGCCGTTCTGGAGGAGCTTCGCCTTGTCGTAGAATAGCTCCTCACGCGTTTCGGTCGCGAATTCGAAGTTCGGGCCTTCGACGATCGCGTCCACGGGACACGCTTCCTGACAGAAGCCGCAATAGATGCATTTCGTCATATCGATGTCGTAGCGCGTCGTACGGCGCGAGCCGTCGTCGCGCGGCTCGGCTTCGATGGTGATCGCCTGCGC
>DNZB01000261.1:0-3406 GCA_003506635.1 Parvularcula sp. | reverse complement strand
TTGCAGGCGATGCAGCGCTCTTCCCCGTTCGGATAGCGGCGGAGCGCATGTTCGCCGCGGAACCGCGGCGAGAGCGGCCCTTTCTCGAACGGGTAATTGAGCGTCGCCTTGGGGCGGAAATAATACTTCATCGCGAGCAAGAACGCCCCGACGAAGTCCTTCAGCATGAAGCCGTTCAGCGCCTGAACGATGCGCGACATGTCTTACGATCTCCAGCTTTGGAAGTAGGCGGTGAGGTCGGGGATCGCAAGCTGCAGCCCGGCGACGAGGACGACCCAGACGAGCGACAGCGGAAGGAAAATCTTCCAGCCGATCCGCATCAGCTGGTCATAGCGGTAGCGCGGCACGATCGCCTTCACCATCGCGAACATGAAGAAGAAGAAGAACGTCTTCAGCATGAACCAGAAAACGGGAATCTGGTCGAGGAACGGCGCCCAATCGCGGGGCAGCGGAGAATGCCAGCCGCCGAAGAATAAGAGCGTCAGCATCGCGCACATGAGGACGATATTGGCGAGTTCCCCGATCATGAACATGAGAAAGAGGGTCGAGGAATATTCGACCTGATAGCCGGCGACGAGTTCGCTCTCGGCCTCCGGCAGGTCAAAGGGCGGCCGGTTCGTCTCCGCAAGAGCGGAAATGAAGAACACGACGAACATCGGGAACAGCGGGATGAAGTTCCAGTTCCAGAACCCGCCGCCCGCCCGCGCCTGGCTGTTGACGATGTCCGAAAGGTTGAGCGAGCCGACGAGCAGGAGGACCGTGATGATGACGAAGCCGATCGAGACTTCGTAGGAGACCATCTGCGCCGCCGAGCGGAGCGATCCCAGAAACGGATATTTCGAGTTCGACGCCCACCCGCCGATGATGATGCCGTAAACGCCGAGCGAAGAGACCGCGAAGAGATAGAGAATGCCGACATTGATGTCGGCGCCGACCATGCCGGGCCCGACCGGAATGACCGCCCAGCCGACAAGCGCGAGCACGAAGGTGATGATCGGCGCAAGGAGGAACAGCGCCTTGTTCGCGCCCGCCGGAATGACGATTTCCTTGAACACGAATTTGAAGAGGTCAGCGAAGGACTGAAGCAGCCCGAACGGCCCGACGACATTGGGGCCTTTGCGCATCTGCACGGCCGCCCAGACCTTGCGGTCGAAATACATGAGGAAAGCCTGCGCGACGAGGAGCGCAAGGATGAGCGCCAGCGCCTGAAGCGTCGTCGGTACAAGCCACCAGAGCCAGCCCTGATCGGTCGGTCGCGCGGTCAAGAAGGTCCAGATCTGTTCCATGGCGGCGCGTCATAGGGCGGTTGAGCCCTGGAGGGAAGGCGGCAAAGCGCTCCGCCGATGGCGGCTCTGAGCCGCCGGGCCCACGACCGGCGGGACCTCGAAAAATTAGCAGTTAGAACCGGTTACGCCGCTTAGCTCCGGCAATGGCCGCGCCGTTTCATTGCATGCGCAAAGACCGGGGCGTACTATCAACTCCGCACCAGCGGAGCGGCGCGCGCTTTGGACGACAAGTCGGACCTTTTGAAATCGCTCAAGATCGACCGGAGCGAGACGGCCGCGCGCGCGGGCGGGCTTTCAGCGCCGCTTGCGCTGTCGCTCGCCGGCGGGTCGCTGGTGATCGGCGCTGCGCTCGGCTGGTATTTGAAACCAACCCCGCCGCCAGTCGAAATTCCCGTCGCCGCAGCCGCCGCCACGGCGGGCGGAACGAGCGCGGCGCCGGCGGCCGGGGCGCTCACGGCCTCAGGCTATGTCGTCGCGCGCCGCCAAGCGACCGTCGCCGCGGAGGTGACCGGCCTTCTCCTCGAAGTGCGGGTTGAAGAGGGCCAGGCGGTGAAAGCGGGCGAAGTGCTCGCCGTGCTCGAATCGACGCTGGCCAAAGCCGATACGGACGCCGCGATCGCGCGCGCCGAAAGCGCCGACGCCGAACTTGCAGAAGCGCAGCGGGTGCTGAGGCGCACGCGCGAACTCGCCAGACAGGGCTTCGCCAGCACAGCGACGCTGACGGACGCCGAAGCGCGCCACGCCGCCGCGCTCGCCACCCGCAACGCCCTGCGCAGCGACGCCGAGCGCGCGAAAGCGCAGCTTGACCGCTATGAGATCAAGGCGCCGTTCGACGGCGTCGTCGTCAACAAATCGGCGCAGCCCGGCGAGATAATTTCGCCGGTCTCCGCCGGCGGCGGCTTCACGCGCACCGGCGTGTGCACCATCGTCGACATGGAAAGTCTCGAAATCGAGGTCGACGTGAGCGAGGCCTATATCGCGCGCGTCAGCCAGGGCCAGCCGGTCGAAGCCGTGCTTGACGCCTATCCCGACTGGCGCATTCCGGCGCGCGTCATCGCCACCATTCCCGCCGCAGACCGCGCCAAGGCGACCGTCCGTGTGCGTATCGGCTTTGAAAAGGCCGATCCGCGCATCCTGCCGGAAATGGCGATCAGCGTGCGGTTTCTGGATCAGAGAGCGTGAAGAGAGAACGCGCGTGTTCTGCTTTCCCTCCCTTGAAAAGGGAGGGCGTGAGCCCCCAGCGGCTCTTGCCGCTGGCCTTGGGCGAACGGGAGAGTTCACGTTGCAAGTGGCGCGCACAAAAACCGCCACCGCGAACCCTCCCTTTCGCGCAAGGACGCGTTCGAAGACGAACGCGTGCGCGAAAGCCCTCCCTTTTCAAGGGAGGGAGAAATCCCGGCGGCCGACACTTCGGAGCGTTAAATGACCGACCTTATTCGCCTCACTGGCATCGACAAGGCCTATTCCCGCGGCAAGGAGAAGATTGCAATCTTCGACAAGCTGACGATGAGCGTGCCGGCGGGCGACTTCATCGCCGTCATGGGTCCTTCGGGATCGGGAAAGACGACGCTGCTCAATCTTCTCGGCGGCACGGACCGCCCGGACAGCGGCGCGATCGAATTCGAAAGCCAGCGCCTTGACCAGATGAACGAGGGCCAGCTCGCCAGATGGCGCGCCGCGAACGCCGGTTTCATTTTCCAATTCTACAATCTGATGCCGACGCTTTCAGCCGCGCAAAACGTCGAACTGCCGCTGATGCTGACGAATCTTCCAGCGGCAAAACGCAAGGCGAACGTCGAAACGGCCCTGAAAATCGTCGGCCTCGCCGACCGCGCGAAGCACCGCCCGCGCGAATTGTCCGGCGGCCAGCAGCAGCGCGTCGCCATTGCGCGCGCGATCGTCGCCGACCCGAAGCTTCTCCTTTGCGACGAACCAACCGGCGATCTTGACCGAACGACGGCGGATGAGATCCTTTCGACGTTGCAGCTTTTAAACCGCGAGCTCGGCAAGACCATCATTATGGTGACGCACGACGCGGAGGCGGCGAAATTCGCCAAGCGCACGCTCCACCTCGACAAAGGGCGGTTAAACCAGAAAGACTTCGCCGCATGAACGACTTC
>DNZB01000032.1 GCA_003506635.1 Parvularcula sp. | reverse complement strand
GTCGCCTCGGTCGCGGGGCTCATTCCCGGCTCGGCGGGCCACACCCTTTACGGCGCCGTGAAGGCTTTTCTGGTGAGCTTTTCGCAATCGCTCGCGGCGGAAAACGCCGGGAAGGGCGTACATGTCTCGGCGCTCTGTCCCGGATTCACAAAGTCAGAGTTTCACGATGTGAACAACACCCGCAGCCTCGTCAGCGCGCTGCCCGCTTACATGTTCATGGATGCTGCGCCGGTCGCCGAAGGCGCGCTCGACGCCGTCGAACGCGCGCATGTCGTCTATGTGCCGGGGCTCTGGAACAAATTCGTCATCACGCTCATCCGCCTGCTGCCGCGCCCGTGGGGGGCCGCGCTGGTGCTGAGGCAGTCCGCCAAATTCCGGCGGCGGGCGGATCGGTGAGGGGCCGAAAAGCGAGGCTTCCGGTCATTGCCGGCCGCGCCGCAGGCTGAGCGACCGGGTGCGATACCGTTTCAAACGACCTTGTCGACATGGACGCCGTCCGGCGTCTCGCCCGCCGGCGCCGGCTCGCCGGTCGAGACGATCACCATCGCGGCGCGCAGCACGCGGTCGCCGATGACGAAGCCCGTTTGCGCGGTTTCCGCGACATGGCCGGCAGGGACCCCGCGGGCGGGGGCCTGCGCCACCGCCTGATGCAGGTTCGGGTCGAATTTCTCGCCCTTGGGGTCGATTTTTCTGACGCCGTGGCGCTCCAGCGCGCTGACGAGCGAGCGCTCGGTCATGCGCACGCCGGCGGCGAAGCTTGAGAGCGTTTCCGGGCTCGCCTCGGCGCCTTCGGGCGGCAGGGATTGCAGCGCGCGGTCGAAGATGTCGGCGACCGCGACGAGGTCGCGCGCGAAGGAGGCGATGGCGTAACGGCTTGCGTCCTGCTTTTCGCGCTCGGCGCGGCGGCGCGTGTTCTCAAGCTCGGCCGCGAGGCGCAAGACGCGGTCGTTAAGGTCAGACAGCTGGCCTTCCAGCGCGGCGACGCGCCCCTCCGCCTCATCGGCGACGGGCGGCGCCTCGGGTTCGGCCGCCGGCTGGCCGTCGTTCGGATCGTAATTTTCGTTCGGTGTCATGGGGCGCGATGTACGGCGCTGGATGGCCTATTTCAACCGCCGCGACACGACCTCGGCGGCGTAATCGACGATCGGGATGATGCGGGCGTAATTGAGCCTGGTCGGCCCGATAACGCCGAGCACGCCGACGATATTGTTGCCGCCGTCGCGATAGGGGGCGACGACGACCGAGGAGCCGGAAAGGGAAAAAAGCCGGTTTTCCGATCCGATGAAGATCTTGACGCCCTCCGCGTCGCGCGCGGCGCTGAGCACCTCGATCACGTCGCGCTTTCGCTCAAGGTCGTCGAACAGCATGCGGACGCGCTCAAGATCGGCGCCGGCGCCGTCATCAAGCAGGCGCCCGCGCCCGCGCACGATCAGCGACGTGCGCTCGGCGCTCGAAATCTCGGCGACGCCGTCGGCGACGAGGCGCGCGGTGAGTTCGTCAAGCGCGGCCTTGTTCTGCTCGATTTCCTTCAGGATCGCCTCGCGCGTCTCGCCGATCGTGCGGCCCTTAAGGCGCGCGGCGAGATAGTTTCCAGCGGCCGTGACGCCCGAGAGGGTGAGGCCCGGCGGCGTCTTCATCACGCGGTTCTCGACGCGCCCGTCCTCGAAAACGAGAACGGCGAGCGCTTCGCCGGGGTTCGTCGCGACGAATTCGATATGGCGCAAGGGCGCTTCGATTTTCGGCGCGACGACAAGGCTCGCGGTTCTCGTAAGGCCCGAAAGCTTCGCCGCCGCCTGTTCAAGCACGGTGCCGGCGTTTTCCTCCTCGCCCGCGACATCAAGCGCGCGACGCTCGTCGTCGGAAATGTCGCCAAGCTGAAGCAAACTGTCGACGAACAGGCGCAGGCCCATATCCGTCGGCAGGCGCCCCGCCGAAATATGCGGCGCATGAAGAAGGCCGATATCGGTAAGGTCCGCCATGACGTTGCGGATCGTGGCGGCCGACACGTTGATACGCCGGTCATGGGACAGCGTGCGCGAACCGACCGGCTCGCCGGTCTCAAGGTAGGATTCGACGATCTGGCGGAAAATTTCTCTCGCGCGCGCGTCGAGGTCTGAAAGAACGCTCATGGCGGGAAGATAGGGGCGCTCGCGGCGTTTTGCCAAAGGCTTCAGGGCAGAATGACCGGCTCTGAAAGAAAACGCCGTCCGCCGAAAAGCTGCGCCTGCGACGCCGGGTCAGCGAGATAGGCGGAAAGCTCGGCGCGCGCGGCCTCTTCATTGACGTATTCGCCCGGGATGGCCGCTCGCGCGATGACGTAAACCTGGCGCTGATAGGCGGTCGCCGCGCCTGACGCTTCGCCGGCGACCGGCGCGTGCTGGCCGAAATCGACAGCGAAAAGCGCGCCGACGGGGCAGTCAGGATGGCTCTTGATCCAGTCTGAGGCGGCCCTGTCGGCGGCGTGCGCGCGAAGACGCGATCGAAGGGCGTTGCGCGCGGCGGGTCCTTCTTCGGAGGCCGAGCCGGTGACGGCGATCCATGCCTTGCTGCAAAGCAAGGCGCGCGCCTCTCTGTCATCCGTGAAGGGGCGTTCGCCGCCGGCCCAATCGCCGGCGCCATCGCCGCGGATGAGCGGGTTCTTGTAGGTCCACGAAAAGCCCGTCGGCGCGGCCTCAACCGCCGGCGCCGGGGCGGCCGGCGCCCCGCCGGCCAGCGCCGCCTCGATATCGTCCGCAGGCGGAGCGTCGGGCGCAACTGCGACGGCGATCGGGGGTTCAGGCGCGGGCGCCCCCGCGCAGCGGAGCGCGACAAAAACGAGCGCAAGGCTCAAGGCGAGAAGAACGATCGGCGCGCCCTTCGGGAAGCCGCGGCGACGAAAGGGGCCGCCGTCCGGCTCTTCCGGCGCGATGAAGGCGAGAAACGCCGTCAGAACGCCGGCGGCGCCGAGCGCGACTGCGCCCGCAGCGGCGATGAAGCACCAAGGCCCCGGCGCCCATCCCGCGAGCAGGACTTCGACGAAATCGGCGGCGCCGCGCCCGCTCGCCTGCGCGACGATCAGCGCGCCCGCGACAAGCATGATCGCCGCCAGAACAGCCGCCAGAACCGCGCGCACGGGGGTCATCAATCGCGTCCCCTTCTTCCCCGCCGCAAAGTTAACGCCGTGCGGGAAGATTGCCTAGGCAGTGCGGCGATTGCCTTGGACAGCGCGCCGCAGGGGCGCTACGGGCGTTTCACAGAACAGGAGCCCACCATGCGTCCTTCCGGCCGGACCTTCAACGAAATGCGCGCTGTCAGCCTTGAGCCCGGCGCAGCAAAGCACGCGGAAGGGTCGTGCCTCGTCAAGTTCGGCGACACGCATGTCCTGTGCACGGCTTCCTGGGATGAAACGACGCCGCCCTGGCTGCGCGGCCAGGGACGCGGCTGGGTGACGGCGGAATACGGCATGTTGCCGCGCTCGACCCATGAACGCATGAAACGCGAGGCGAAGGGCGGCCAGTCGGGCCGCACGCAGGAGATCCAGCGCCTGATCGGCCGGGCGCTGCGCGCGGTGGTCAATCTGAAGGCGCTCGGCGAACGGCA
>DNZB01000084.1:2939-3423 GCA_003506635.1 Parvularcula sp. | reverse complement strand
TGACGAAGCTGTCGGTCGAGTTCGCGAAGGAAGCCGCGACCTTCAAGGATGCCGAGCTTCCCGCCGATCTCCGCCGCAAGCTCGACTTCATCACGGTCGGCATCGTCGCGCCCGCGCCCTCGCGCGAGGGCGCGGCGGAAGAGCTCGCCGAGATCACGACGCGCCTCGGTTCCGCCTATTCGACGGGGACGATCGACCTGACCGGCGGCGCCTTTTCCGCCGCCGACCTTAAGGCCGCGCTGAAGCGGGTGCGCGATCCCGAGGGAAAAAATCCGGATACGGACCTTTCCGGCGCGGCGGTGCGGCAGGACGAGACCGAGCTTTTGATGCGCCAGCTGCGGAATCCCGCCTACACGGCCGAGGTCTGGACGAAGTGGAACGATTACGCCGCGCGCATGAAGGATGATTACGCGCGCATGGTCGAAATCGGCAATGAGGGCGCGAAGGAACTCGGCTACGCCGACATGGGCGCGCTCTGGCGGTC
>DNZB01000084.1:1282-2546 GCA_003506635.1 Parvularcula sp. | reverse complement strand
CCGTTCCCCTCAACGAACCCATCCGCGCCGATCTTCTCGGCAATATGTGGGCGCAGGAATGGGGCGCGATCAACGACATCGCCGCCTTCGGCCCGGCGGTCAGCGCGGTCGATCTTGACGCCGCGCTGAAGGCCAAGGGCTATGACGAGATCAAGATGGTGAAGACGGGCGAGGCGTTCTTCTCCTCGCTCGGCTTTGCGCCGCTGCCTGAGACGTTCTGGAAACGCTCGCAGATCGTCAAGCCGAAGGACCGCGAAGTCGTCTGTCACCCGTCCGCCTGGGACATCGATTCAAAAGACGACATCCGCATCAAGATGTGCACGACCGTCGGGGCGGAGGATTTCGTCACTGTCCACCACGAGCTCGGCCACAATTATTATCAGCGCGCCTACAAGGACCAGCCGGTCCTCTTCCAGAACGGCGCCAATGACGGCTTCCACGAGGCGATCGGCGACATGATCGCCCTGTCGATCACGCCTGAATACATGAAGCAGATCGGCCTCATCGACACGGTCCCGCCGGCGTCGGACGATGTCGGCCTTTTGATGCGCCAGGCGCTCGACAAGATCGCGTTCCTTCCCTTCGGGCTCGTCGTCGACAAGTTCCGCTGGGACGTCTTTTCCGGCGACATCACGCCCGACCGGTATAATGAAGGCTGGTGGGCGCTAAGGACGCAATATCAGGGGATCGCGCCGCCGGGCGCCCGCCCCTCGGACGGTTTCGACGCCGGGTCGAAATACCATGTGCCGGGCAATGTTCCTTATACGCGCTATTTCCTGGCGCGCATCCTGCAGTTCCAGTTCTACAAGGCGGCCTGCGACCAGATCGGCTGGAAGGGGCCGCTTCACAGCTGCTCCTTCTACGGCTCGAAGGAGGTCGGAAAACGCCTCAACGCCATGCTTGAAATGGGCGCTTCGAAGCCGTGGCCCGATGCGCTGGAGGCCTTCACCGGCAGCCGCCAGATGGACGGCGCGGCGATCGTCGCCTATTTCGCGCCGCTGATGGACGAACTGAAAAAAGCGAACGCCGGGCGGCAGTGCGGGTGGTGAAAGCGAGCGAGCAGCGAGCGGTATTTGAGAGCGCAATCGACTCGCTATTCGCTAATCGCCGCGCGCCGCCCCAGCTCCCGCATCACCCCCCTCACCTGCTCACGCGTCTCTTCGAGCGTGAGCCCCGTATCGATCACGTAAGTCGCGCGGCGGCGTTTTTCCGCGTCAGGCGTCTGCTTCATCAGGATCGACCGGAATTTCTTTTCCGTCATGCC
>DNZB01000084.1:0-907 GCA_003506635.1 Parvularcula sp. | reverse complement strand
ACGACGATATCGACGCCGGCCCGCGCGGCGTCATCGATGAACCGCCCGCGATCCTCGGAGACCAGCGGATGGATGAGCGCTTCGAGATCGGCGAGCGCGGCGGCGTCATTGAGGACGAGGGCTGATAATTTCTCCCGGTCGACGCCGTCCGCCGAGACGGCTTCCGGGAAGCGCTCCTTGATCGCGTGGAAGCCTTCGGCGCCCGGCGCGTAGAGGCCGCGCACGGCGGCGTCGGCGTCCCAGACGGCGGCGCCTTCGTCCGCAAACATCGCGGCGACGGTCGATTTTCCCATGCCGATCGAGCCGGTGAGGCCGACAGTGATCATGGCGACGCCCTCGCCTTCAGCGCCGCAACGAGGCGCGCGCGCAGATCAGCGTCGACCACGGCGTCATGCCCTAGCCAGGCGCGATAGCCGAACGCGGCCTGATGCATCAGCATCGATAGCCCGTCGATGACCGCGCAGCCCCTCGCGCGCGCGCCTGCAAGCAGCGGCGTTTCAAGCGGCGCATAGACAATGTCCGCGACGACCGCATCGCGCGGCAGACCCGCCAGACCGATTTCCAACGGCGGCTCGCCCGTCATCCCGAGCGAGGTCGTGTTGACGAGAAGATCGACGCCGGCGAGCGCCGATTCCCGCGCCGGCCAGTCGATCGCCTCCGCATCGACGATGCGCGCTACTTCCTCGGCGCGCGCCTGCGTGCGGTTGGCGATCAGGATGGATTTGACGCCGATCCGCCGCGAAAGCGCGACGGCGACCCCGCGCGCCGCCCCGCCAGCGCCGAGGATGAGCGCGCGCTGCGGCTTGCGGCCGGTTTCCGCGACCGCGGCGGCGAACCCGGCGATGTCGGAATTGTCGGCGAGCACGCGGCGCTTCGCAAAGGTGAGCATGTTGGCGGCGCCCGCCGC
>DNZB01000381.1 GCA_003506635.1 Parvularcula sp. | reverse complement strand
GCGTAATCGCCGCCGACCGCGTCATAGACGACGTTCGCGCCGTCGCCGCCGCAGGCGGCCTTGATCTGGTTTGACAGGACCTTCTGGCCGTCCTTGTCGATCTCCTTCGGGTAGATGACGAAGTCATCCGCGCCAAGCTCGCGCGCGAAGGCGGCTTTTTCCGAGGATGAAACGCCGGCGACGACTTTGGCGCCCATCGCCTTGCCGATCTCGATCGCCGCGGCGCCGACGCCGCCCGCCGCGCCGAGAATGAAGAGCGACTCGCCGGATCTAAGCGCCGCGCGATCCTTCAGCGCATAATGCGAGGTGCCGTATGTCATCAGGAAACCGGCCGCTTCATCGAATGGCATCGCGTCCGGTATCTTCACAGCCGCCTTTGCGTCGACGACAATGTCCGTCGCATAACCGCCGCTCAGCGCCATTGCGAGTACGCGGTCGCCCTTCTTGAAGGCGGAAACGCCCTCGCCGACCGCGTCAACAAGCCCCGCGACCTCGCCGCCGGGCGCGAAGGGGCGGGGCGGGCGGAATTGATATAGGTCACGGATGATGAGCGTGTCCGGGAAATTGACGCCCGCTGCCTTGACGGCGACGCGGATCTGACCCGGGCCGGGCGCCGGCGTCGGCGCCTCGACCAGCTTCAGGCTGTCCGGCCCGCCCGGCTCGACGCTCATCATTGCTTTCATGGAATTCTCCGGCGCTCTTGGCTTGCGAAACGGGGCGATCTTACGCAAGCTCCGCGCGTCTGCAAAAGCACAAACGCAGATGAACGCCGGTCACCCGGAACCCTGGAGGAATTCATGCGGATCATCAGTCTTGTCGCCGGGCTGGCGCTTCTCGCCGGCTGCGCGACCGCCGCGCGCGTAACGCTCGAGAACCGCTTCGAGGCGATCGGGCTCTCGCCGCGCATGGCGTCCTGCATGGTCGATGATCTCGACGACCGGCTGTCCGATGATGATCTGCGCGATCTCGCCCGGTATTCGACGGGGCTTGCCCGCGCCGATACGCCGCTTCAGGCGATTGACCAGCTTCTTGAATTCGATAATCCCCGCGCTGTCGCTGCGATCGGGCGCGCCGCCTTCGCTTGCGTCACCGGATTCGACCGTTGACCGGCGCCGCGGCGGAGGCGCCCGCCGCACCGGTCCCCCCAGAGGGAGCAATGGCGGCGGTCAGGACCGACAGCTACTCCTGGTTCGTCCTTGGCATACTGACGATCGTTTATACCTTTAACTTCGTCGACCGCCAGATCATCGCCATCGTCTCGCCCGCCATCAAAGCGGAACTCGGCTTGTCGGATTCGATGCTAGGCTTGCTGAAGGGGCTCGCCTTCGCCGTGCTTTACACGACGCTCGGCGTTCCGATCGCCTGGCTGGCCGATCGGTTCAACCGCGTGTCGATCGTCTCGGCTTCGCTGGCGGTCTGGTCCGCGTTCACGGCGCTTTCGGGTCTTGCGCAGAATGCGCTGCACTTGGCGCTGGCGCGGATCGGCGTCGGCGTCGGCGAGGCCGGCGGCTCGCCGCCCTCGCACTCCCTGATCGCCGACTATTTTCCAAAGGAAAAGCGCTCGACCGCGCTGTCAATCTACTCGCTCGGCATTCCCTTCGGCCAGATGCTCGCGTTTCTCGCGGGCGGCTGGGTCGTACAAAACCTCGGCTGGCGCAACGCTTTCTTCATCGTGGGCTTGCCGGGCATCATCCTCGCGATCGTCCTGAAAACGACCGTGAAGGAACCGGTTCGCGGCGCGAAGGACGGCGGCGCGCGCAAGGTTTCCTTCAAGGAGGGCCTGGCGGAACTCGTAAAAATTCCGAGCTATTGGGGGATCGCAATGGCGACGGCGCTCGCGTCTTTCACGGGTTACGGCGTCGGGCTCTGGGTCGTCGATTTCTACAAGCGCACCTTCGAACTGTCGTATACGGAGATTACGGTCCCGCTTGGGATCCTCAACGGCGTCGTGTACGGGATCGGCACCTTCGCGGGGGGGTGGCTCACCGACAAGTTCGGTAAGACTGACAAGCGCGCTTATCTCGTCATTCCAGCGCTCGGCATGCTATTGACGATCCCGGCGGGTTTTGCATCGACCTGGGCGCCGTCGCCGTTCTGGGCGTTGTTCTGGTCGGCGCCGTTTCTTCTCGGCCTCGGCATGTATCTCGGGCCATCTTTTGCGCTCATACAAACGCTCGCCCCGGTGCAGATCCGGGCTTTTGCGATCGCGTTTCTCTTTCTCATTCTCAATCTCTTCGCGCTCGGATTTGCGCCCTTGTGGGTCGGATGGATGTCGGACGTGTTCGCCGGACGCTATGGCGAAGTGACGGGGCTGAAGCTCGCGCTGACGACGCTCGGCGTCACCAGCCTTGCCGCCGCCTACGCCTTTTTCCGGACCTCGCGCCGCTTGCCCGCCGACTGGGCGGCGGCGGAGGCGCGCAACCAAACGCAATGAAGGAGCAATGGATGGCGCCCCCAAAGAAAAAGACGGCGACGAAGAGGGCGGCCTCGAAGAAGACCGGCAGACCGAAGCCCGCCGCGAAAAAATCCGCGGCGAAAACGAGCGCGGCCAAGACGATACCGACCGAAGTCAGCGTCAAGGATTTCGTCGCCAGCGTCGAAAACCCCAAGCGCCGCGCCGACGCACAGGCCGCGCTGTCCATGTACAAGGCGATCACCGGCGCGGAGCCGAAAATGTGGGGCCCGTCGATCATCGGCTATGGCTCTTATCACTACAAATACGAGTCAGGGCGCGAAGGCGACATGTGCGCGGCCGGGTTCTCCCCGCGCGGATCGGCGATGGTGTTCTACATCATGGGCGGCGTGCCGGAGGGCGATCCGCTCTATGCGCGGCTCGGCAAGCACAGATTGGGCAAGAGCTGTCTTTATGTGAACAGGCTCGAGGATATTGACGCTGACGTCCTCCGCCGAATTATCGCAAGATCTTGGGCCTATATGATGAAGGCTTATCCCCACCGGAAATAAACAAGGCGCCCGCGATATACGTTCGCGGGCGCCTTGCCCCCACCACGCCCGGTACGCAGGGCGTGTAACCCAGTGGCCGCTTCCACGGCTGTCCCGGCCCGGCACATCAAGGCGTTCCGGAGGGCGGGAGGCCGCCTTTCCCGCAAAAGGCTTTCAAAATTCCGGCCAGAGTTGACGCCGCGGGGCGAAAGGCCTTTTGAGGGGGGCATGGCCCGCATCCTCATCACCTCCGCGCTTCCTTACATCAACGGCATCAAGCATCTTGGCAATCTCGTCGGATCGATGCTGCCGGCGGATGTCTACGCGCGGTTTGAGCGCGCGCGCGGGAATGATGTCTTGTTCCTGTGCGCGACCGACGAACATGGCACGCCCGCCGAACTCGCCGCACGCGCCGCCGGCCAGAGCGTCGAGCAGTACTGCGCCGAGCAGCACGAAATACAAAAACACGCCTGTGTCGATTTCGGGCTGTCCTTCGACCATTTCGGGCGCTCGTCGAACGCTCCGAACAAACGCCTGACGCAGCACTTCGCGGCGGCGCTTGAAAAGAACGGCCTGATTGAAGAGCGCACCGACCGGCAGATTTACTCGATCGATGACGCGCGCTTCCTGCCTGACCGCTATGTCGAAGGGACGTGCCCCCATTGCGGCTATGAGAAGGCGCGCGGCGATCAATGCGACAATTGCGGAACGTTGCTCGATCCTGTCGAGCTTAAAGACCCTTATTCATCAATCTCCGGCTCTCGCAATCTCGAGGTGCGCGAGACGAAGCACCTCTATCTTCTGCAATCGAAGATGCAAAAGCCGATCGCCGATTGGATCGCGACGAAGGACGGGTGGCCGCATCTGACGAAAGCGATCGCGGGGAAGTGGATCAAGGAAGGCTTGCAGGACCGCTCGATCACCCGCGACCTCTATTGGGGCGTGCCGGTCGCCTATGAGGGAAAGCCGCGGCCGGGTTTTGAGAACAAGGTCTTCTACGTCTGGTTCGACGCGCCCATCGAATATATCGGGTGTACGGAGGAATGGGCGAACGCCGCGCCGGGTCGCAACTGGCGCTCCTGGTGGCGGCTCGACGAAGGCGCAGGCGACGTTCGCTATGTCCAGTTCATGGGCAAGGACAATGTCGCCTTCCACACGGTCTC
>DNZB01000401.1:9258-15668 GCA_003506635.1 Parvularcula sp. | reverse complement strand
TGGTCTGCCTCCGAAATAGTGGTCCGATGAATCTGTTAGTTTCGGCTTTGAAAGAGGAGCTGAGACATGGCGAAGAGAGCCAAGCCGGAAGAGATCATTGCGAAGTTGCGTGAAGTCGAGGTCCGCCTGAGCCGCGGCGAAACGACGAGCCAGGCGGTCCGGGCGATCGGCGTGACCGAGCAAACCTATTACAGATGGCGCCGTGAATATGGCGGCATGGGCGTCGATCAGGCGCGCCGCTTGAAGGAGCTTGAGAAAGAGAACTTGCGCCTCAGGAAGGCGGTCTCTGACTTGACCCTCGACAAACTGATCCTCGCCGAGGCCGCCAAGGGAAACTTCTAAGCCCTTCGCGACGCCGGGCGTGTGTTGACCGGGTTGTCGAAGGGCTTGGCGTATCGGAACGCCGGGCCTGCGAGACGCTCGGTCAGCACCGGTCGACCCAACGGAAGAAGGCGCGCGGCCGACAGGGAGAGAAGGCGCTGACAAATGCGATCGTCGCTCTTGCCGAACGGTTCGGCCGCTACGGCTATCGTCGCATTGCCGCTTTGCTCCGACGAGACGGTTGGCATGTGAACGAGAAGCGGGTCTATCGGATCTGGCGACGCGAAGGGCTGAAAGTACCGCAGAAACAGCCGAAACGCGGGCGTTTATGGCTCAATGATGGCTCTTGCGTAAGGCTGCGTCCGCAACACCGCAATCATGTCTGGAGCTACGATTTCGTGATGGATCGAACCCATGACGGCAAACCGTTCCGCATGCTGTGCGTCATCGATGAGTTCACGCGGGAGTGCCTGGCGATCCGGGTTGAGCGCAAGCTCAATGCGAGGATCATTCTCGAAGTGCTCGCTGATCTCTTCCTGTCGCACGGACCGCCGGAGCATATTCGTTCCGACAACGGGCCTGAGTTCATCGAGAAGGCGTTGCGCGCATGGCTCGGACGGCTCGGCGTGAAAACATTGTTCATTGAGCCCGGCAGCCCTTGGGAAAACGGATACTGCGAGAGCTTCAACTCCAGGCTCAGAGACGAGTTGCTTGCGCGGGAGATCTTTTACACGATGAAGGAAGCCAGAACCCTGATCGAATGGTGGCGAAGCCACTTCAACACGTTCCGTCCGCACTCATCGCTTGGCTATCGTCCACCCGCGCCGAAAGCGATCTTGCCAAATTACTATCTATCACCTTACCCTGAAGTTGTGGCGGCATGAACGCCGCCCTAAAACCCGCCGAGTCTAACAAATGGCTCGGAGCACTTCGATGGGGCAGGCCAGGCGCCGGCGCCGGCGGAACGCGCAACATCGCCGGCACGACGGTGCTGCATGACGCTCTTGAAGCGGAACTCGCGAATCTACACGGGAAGGAGGCGGCGCTTCTATTTGGTTCCGGCTTCGCCGCAAATGAGGCCGCTTTATCAACTTTGGGGCGCACGTTCGCCGACTGCGTGATATTTTCCGACTCTGACAATCACGCATCAATGATCGCCGGAATCCGGCATTCCGGCGCCGAAAGACGAATCTGGCGGCATAACGATCTTGATCATCTTGAAGCGCTGCTCTCCGCCACGCCTCGCCAGAGGCTCAAAATCATCGTCTTTGAAAGCGTTTATTCGATGGATGGATCGATTGCGCCGATCGCTGCGATTTGCGATCTCGCGGACAAATACGGCGCGTTCACATATCTTGATGAAGTGCACGCCGTCGGCATGTACGGGGCGGAAGGCGGCGGCGTCGCCGAGCGCGAAGGCGTTGCGCATCGCATCGACCTCATTCAGGGAACGCTTGCCAAAGCCTACGGCGTCGTCGGCGGCTACGTCGCGGGCGACGCGCTGGCGATCGATGCGATCCGCTCCTTCTCACCGGGGTTCATTTTTTCGACGGCGTTGCCGCCAGCCGTGGCGGCCGGCGCGCTGGCTTCTGTTCGTCATTTGCGAATGTCGAACCGTGAGCGTGATGGACAGCGCCGCGCCGTCGCCAAAGTGCGCGCCGCTCTCGATCACGGCGGCGTTTCCACATTCGACAACACAAGCCACATCGTACCAATCCTCATCGGCGACGCGAAACGCTGCAAAGCGATTTCCGATCGGCTGCTTGAAGAATTCAGCGTCTATATTCAGCCGGTCAACTTTCCAACGGTCCCAAAGGGAACTGAACGACTGAGAATAACGCCTGGGCCCCTTCATACTGACGCGCAGATCGCGGCGCTCGCCGCATCGCTCACCGAGACGCTGCAAGCCGAAGGGCTTTGAAGTGAGCGAGGTTTGGGCGAAATGTCAGCCCTGATCGCTTCGGATTTGTCTGGCGACTGAGCAGACGCGTTGCAGCGTCAGAAATCTTCTGCGTATTTCTTCGAATCGAACGCGAGGGCGCCGGTTCGTAGTTTGATCGCTCAAGGCGCTCCACTTCCTGCTTCGCAAGCTATTCGTTTCCGCGGAAAACCGTCACGTTCGCCGCGTCTTCGTTTCGCTCGTCGGCGTAGAGCGGCGCGGTGAGGTTGGAGACGAGCGCTTCGCCGGCGTAGGCGCGCGCCGCGGCGTAGTCTTCGGCGCCGCGGTCGCAATAGGGAAAGCGGGCTTGCGCCGAGACGTAACCGCCGTTGAACGCGCCAACCATTTGCTCGCGTACATCGAACGAGGGTTCTTCAAGATCGATGAGGCGCTTCATCCGGTTGCGCCAGACATCCGCCTCTCGATCGGGATCACAGGTGCGGCGGATATGGTGAATCTCTCCGAAGATCTGCGCGAGGCTTACAAGGCTGCGTTGGCGGGCGCCGTAATCGCTCTCTTGCGCGGCGGCGGGCGCGGCGGCGACGATGGCGAACATCAGGAAGATCAGTCTTATCATGGCGCAGCGGGCGTTAGCAGGCGTTTATGGCCCCGAAGTGACCGTATTGCGAAGTTTCAGGGCGTCCGCAATCGCGGTGCGGGTGAGGTCTGAGGAAACGCGCCGCAGCGCTTCTTCGTAAGGAACGAACGCGGCCGCCGCTGCGTCATCGCCAGCGGCTGGCTCTCCCGCCAGCCATTCGGCGGCGTAATCGATCATCAGCGTGTGACGGAGATAGCCTTCGCCATCGCGCGCCGTCGGCAGGGCCTCAAAAACGCCAATGAGTCCGATGAGCCGGATCTCGACGGCGGTCTCCTCGCGCACTTCGCGCAAGGCGGCGTCTTCCAGGCGTTCGCCCTCGTGAAGGCCGCCGCCGGGAATCGACCATTGCCCGGCGAAGGGGGCCTTTCCCCGCCTGATGATCAGCACTTCGTCCCCGCGAAAGACGACCGCGCCGACGCCGATTCCAATCCCTTGCAACTCGCTGTCGCCCTTGTCCATGCGCCACACTATACTGGAAACGCCATGTGCGGACGATACCTCTTCACCTCACCGCCCGAAGCGGCGCGCGAAGCGTTCGGCGTCGAGATTCGCGCCAATTTTCCGCCGCGCTGGAATATCGCGCCGACGCAGCCGATCGCCGTCATCCGCATGTCAGAACGTCGCGCGCGCGAATTCGCGTTGATGCGCTGGGGCTTTATCCCGTCCTGGGCGAAGAAGGATTATTTCGATAGGGTCGGAACGAAGCCGCTGATCAACGCGCGCGGCGAGACTGTCGCCGAGAAGCCGACATTTCGCGCCGCGTTCAGGCGGCGGCGCTGCCTCGTTCCGGCCGATGGATTCTATGAATGGCGGACGGAGAAAGGCGCGCGCCAGCCTTATCTCATTCGTCCTTCCGCTGGCGGACTTTTCGCGTTCGCCGGCCTATGGGAGACGGCGCATGATCCGGACGGCGGCGAGATCGACACCGCTGCGATCATTACGACGGAAGCAGGGCCGGACGTCGCCGCGCTCCACAATCGCGAGCCGGTCGTCATCATGCCGTCCAATTACGCCGCCTGGCTCGAAGCGGATGAAACGGACGCGGCGGCGGCGCTAGCGATGGTGAGGCCCGCGCCCGAAGCCTGGTGGTCCTACCATGCTGTCTCGAAAGCGGTGAACAACGCCCGCAATGAGGGCGAGGCGCTGGCGCGCGAACTCGGGCAGCGTGATTTGTTTTAGGTGTCCTTCTTCGGCGGCTGCGGCCTTGCAAAAAGCCAGTCGCGTTCGCCAGAGTCGCGGGAACGGAACCTGTAGCCGTCGAGGTCGAAACTTTTGAGGTCCTCTGCGCGCGTGATGCGCTTGTCGATCGCCCACCGCGCCATCAGGCCTCGGGCGCGTTTGGCGAAGAATTGCAGTGACCGCAATTTTCCGTCCTTTTCCTCCTTGAAGGACGCGGTGACGACCGGAAACTTCAAGGTTTCCGCCGCGGCGGCGGAAAAATACTCATGAGACGCGAGATTGACGATTGTCTTCTCGGCTTGCGCGTCAACAATCCCGTTAATCGCCGTCGAAAGGCTGTCGCCCCAGTAGTCATACAGGTTCTTGCCGCGCGGATTTTTAAGGGCCGAACACATCTCGAGGCGATAGGGCTCGATCGCGTCGAGAGGCCGCAGGAGGCCGTAAAGCCCGGAAAGGATGCGCAGATGGACCTGCGCGAAATCGAAATCGGCGGGCGTCATCGTCCTGGCGTCAAGGCCTAGATAAACATCGCCGTTAAAGGCGAGCGCCGCGGGCTTTTGCGTGTTGGACTTGCCGTCCCCGCGAAAGGCTTGAAACCGCGCATGGTTCAGGTCCGCAAGTTTCGCCGAGATGTCCATCAGCTTTCCGAGCTTCGCCGGGGTGAGCGCGCGCGCCGCCGCGGCGAGCTCGCGCGCTTCTTTCAGGAAGTCCGGCTTTGTCGCGGTCACACTGGCCGGCGGCGCGTCGAAATTCATGTTCTTTGCGGGCGAGAGAAGGATCAGCATGGCAAGGGCAATGACGCGAGCGGGCGCAAAAATCAACGTCACGGCGTAATGAGACTCGGGGCCGGGACGCCGTGCTTTCGCATTTCCACCACGAACTCGTCGCGCTTGAAGGGCCCGCGAACCGGGCGTTTCAGGTCAGGGTACGACCCATCGAAATCGCGCACCACATAATAGAAGACTTTTTCCGTTTCGACATTGAGCGGATGTACGGCCGCGGAGATGAAATCTTCATCATAGGCGATCGCGAAAACGCGCCACGGAATGCGCAGGTCGCAGACGCCGTTGCGCTGCTGAAAGCAGATATGCGTTTCCCCCGCATCGGCGACCGCCCGCAGCCGGTAAGGACCGTCGATCGGCTCGTCACGCAGGAGGGGCGATGGGCGCGCGCACGCGGACGCAATCAGCGCCGCAGCGCCCGCAGCGACCTTGAATCGATTTGTCATTTGCCTCCCCTCCCCGATCAAAGCATCTTGCCGGGGTTCATGATTCCGAAGGGATCGAGCGCCGCTTTTATCGCACGCATCATCGCGATTTCGGCGGGCGCCTTGCGCCGCGCGATATCGTCGCGCCGCGCAAGGCCGACGCCATGTTCAGCGGAGATCGACCCCTCAAATCGATCAATCGCGTCATAGACCGCTTGCTCGATGGCGCTTTCGCGTGCGTCGAATTCGTTCCGCGCCATCGCCTTGGGCTGAAGCACGTCGTAATGGATATTGCCATCGCCCATGTGCCCGAAGGCGACAATTCGCGCGCCCGGGCAAAGGCGCTCCACATTTGCGTCCGCCGCCGCCAGAAACGCCGGCACCGAGGCGAGAGGAACGGAGACGTCGTATTTCGCCTGCCCGCCTTCCGGCTTCATCGCTTCCGACATCGAATGACGCAGCCGCCAGAAGTCCTTCGCTTGCGCTTCGCTGCCGGCGATGACCGCGTCAGAAAGCTCCCCTGACCCGAACGCGGCCGCCAGCAATTCCTCCGCCATCGGACGCAGAACGCCTTCGCGGCCCGCGGAAAATTCAACCAGCGCGTACCACGGATGCGTCCCTTGCAGCGGATCGCGCGCGCCCGGAATGTTCTTCAACACCAGAGCCAGAATGCCGCGCGACATCAGTTCAAAGCTGCCGACCGCTCCGCCTGATTCGCCTTGCGCGCGTGCAAGGAGCCGCAGCGCCGCCTCGGGCGTGGCGAGGCCCGCAAAGGCCGTCAACCTTTCGCGCGGCGCCGGAAAGAGCTTCAGCGCCGCGCCAGTGATGAGGCCGAGGGTCCCTTCCCCGCCGATAAATAGCTGTTTGAGATCGTAGCCCGTGTTGTCCTTTCGGAGGCGTTTCAACCCGTTCCAGACTTCACCGCTCGGCAGCACCGCCTCAAGGCCGAGCACAAGGTCGCGCATATTGCCGTAACGGATCACGTTAACGCCGCCGGCGTTCGTCGAGATGACGCCGCCGATCTGGCAGCTCCCCTCTGATCCGATCGACAGCGGGAATAAGCGGCCGATTTCGGCGGCGGCGGCCTGTGCTTCGGCGAGCGTGACGCCGGCATCGACGACCAGCGCATTGTCGAGCGCCGACGCGCCGCGCACGCGCCGCAAGCG
>DNZB01000401.1:0-8876 GCA_003506635.1 Parvularcula sp. | reverse complement strand
GAGACGCTCTCCGGCGCGATCACCAGCGACGGAGCGCCGCGCCAGCGTTTGCGCCATTCGATATTGTACCCCGCCCACTCGCTTGGCGCGATGACGCCTTTAGCGCCGACAATGGCGCTGATAGCTTCGGCGTCAGTCGAGGAAAGCGACTGCAAGGCCCACTCCATGGATACGGCGAAAAGAGTGCGCGCGCCGGCAAACCGACGTCAAGCGGCGAATTCTTGCTCTTCCAACCCTGAAGGCGGACGGTGTAATCTCCGACAAACCTTGGAGGGGGCCTTCATGTTGAAGCGGTCAATTCTATTGCTTTCTGCCTGCGGATTGGCCCTTGCGGGCTGCTCGAAGAAGGACGCCGAAACTGCCGCGCCGCCGCCCGCGGATGCGGCCGACGCGGATATGGCGGCAGCCGCGGGGTCGATGCCCGCCGCCCTGGACTTCGCCGCGATCGCGGCGGCGGCGGTCGGCGACAGCCGGAGGCTGCAAGCCGATCGCGCCGAGGACGAACGCCGCAAGCCCGCCGCCGCGCTTGAATTTTTTCAGGCAGGCCCCGGCATGGCGATTTTCGAATTGGAAGCGGGTGGTGGTTGGTATACGGAGCTTTTGTCGAGCATCGCCGGCCCCGGCGGCTCCGTCGTCATGCAAAATCCCGATGGCTTTCTTGCGTTCGTCGGCGAGCAGATCGACGCGCGCCTGAAGGACGGCCGCCTCGCCAATGTGCGTCAGTCCCTGTCGAATTTCGACGCGCTTGATGCGGCTGACGCAAGCATTGATGTTGCGACCTGGGTGCAGGGCCCGCATGAGTTATACTATACGCCGGGCGAGGGCCAAATACTCGGCGATCCAGCGAAGAGCTACGCGGAGATTTTTCGCATCTTGAAGCCAGGCGGGGTTTTTGCGGTGATCGACCATTCGGCGGTCGCGGGCGCGCCGGAAGCTGTCGGCCATACCCTCCACCGCGTCGATCGCGCGGTTGTCGTCGCGATGGCCGAGGCGGCCGGCTTCAAGCTTGAAAGCGAAAGCGATTTTCTCGCCAATCCGGACGATTCTCGCACGGTCACCGTGTTTGACCCCGCTATCCGCGGCAAGACCGATCAATTCGCGCTGCGCTTCCGCAAACCCCTATAGGACCTGGTTCGCAGCGGCTACGGCGGTCCGCGCAGCGCGGCCGTAATAGCGGCGCAAAAGATAGAAAATCGCGGCCGCGCCGGGCATCCCCGCAGCGACGGCCGCGCCGAGCGGCGCACCGAGCGACAACAGCAGCGCGCAAAAGAGCAAACCCGACGCGCCGCCGGCGTCCCAGCCGGCTTCGCAGAAAAGTTGAAACCTTAAAGGGCAAGGCGCGCTTTTCGCGATCGTGTAGACCGGCGTCATCTGCACGGGAACAAGAAGACACGCGGCGAGCGCGCCCAACGCATTGGCGCTGATCGCCAGCGCGGGCGCGCCGACAGATCCGGCGCGCAACGCGATGACAACCGCCAGAAAGCCTGTCGCCGCCGTCGCCATCGCTGCACCCCGCCCGCGGTCGACGTAAGCGCCAAGCGCGAGGCCTGCGCCCGCCCCGGCGAGCGCGGCGAGCGCCATCGCCCCGCCGAATGCGAGATAATTTTCGCCAAGCGTCAAAAAGAGCGCGACCTGCCAGGTGATGATCCAGCCTGCGGCCATCCATCCATCGGCCGCGAAAATAAATAGACTCATGCGTGCGGCGCGAAAGGCGCGCGGTACGCGCCTTGCGACCTTGACCTCGGGCGTCCGCAACAGCGGCGCGGCGGAAATGGCGAGAAACGCGGCGGTCGCCGCAAACGCGGTCTGCGGGCCGTATGCGTTCAGCATCCAGCCGGCGATTAAAGGACTCGCCATGCCGGCGACGGCTGCGATCGCCTCGCGCGCGCCTACCTGGCGCCCGCGCGCGTCATTATCGCCGAGCGCGGCGAAATAGGCGTGATAAGCCGTCCAGTAAAAGCTGTCGCCGATCGCCGCGAGCACAATCAGAATGTAGAGGGGGACGCCGACGCCGTTTACGCTTCCAAGCGCCAGATATTGAAGCGCGCTGGCAAGAACGCCCGCGACAAGGACCGGTCGCAGGCCTGTTCGCACCGCGATTGGCAGGACTAGCGGCCTGAAGGCGAAGCGGACGATGAAGACGCATGCGAGCGCCGCAAGCGTCTGCGGCGCTGACAATCCAGACCTGTAAAGATAGGCCGCGTAAAAGGCGCCGCCGCCGCTGTGCGCGAAGACGCGCAGCGCATAATGCAGGTTCAACAGGTTGACGGTCGAATTCCGGAAATAAGACATCATCGCGCCGCGGCGCGTCTCAGCCGGTCGTTGATCGCTTCGCCAAGGCTCTCCGCCGGAACCGGCGAAACAGCGACGCCGTCAAGGCCTTCGCGCGCGCATAGCGCATCGAGCGCGCGCAAATGCGCAAAAAGATTAGCCGCCGCCTCGACAATGTCGCCCGCGGCGCTGAGGTTGAGCACATAAGGGTGATCGCTTGTTCGCCCGAAGGCGAGAAAGGCCTCGTTCGCGCGCGGCGCCGAAGCGTCAAGGCGCAGGCGCGCGCGCGGCGCGTAATGGCTCTTCAGCATGCCGGGCGCTTCGACCTTGTCGGCTGCCGCATCCGCCAGCGGACCAGCGACGCGCTCGACCGATGCACGATCGACGCCGCCGGGCCGCAGCACCGATGCGCGGCCGCCATCGACCTTCACGATGGTCGATTCGACGCCGATGGCGCACGCCCCGCCGTCGAGAATGAAATCCACCTTGTCGCCGAGCCCATCCCGTACATGCGCCGCCATCGTCGGGCTGACCGATCCTGACGGATTTGCGCTTGGCGCGGCGAGGCCCCGGCCAGTCGCCGCCAGCAGCGCCTGTGCGACGGGATGGGCGGGCGCGCGCAGCGCAACGGTGTCGAGCCCCGCCGTCGCAAGATGAGACAATCCGCTCTCACTCCGGCGCGGCAGAACCAATGTCAGCGGCCCCGGCCAGAAGGCGATCGCCAGCCGCTCGGCGAGCGGCGCAAAGCGCGCGTAACGGCGCGCCATCGCAAGGTCCGTTACGTGCACGATCAAAGGATTGAACGACGGGCGGCCCTTCGCTTCATAAATGCGCGCGACGGCGCGGTCGTTCGCCGCGTCCGCCGCAAGGCCGTAAACGGTCTCGGTCGGCATGGCGACGAGACCGCCATCGCGCAAGATGGCGGCGGCTTCGTCAACGCGATTCTGTTCGTGCGCCGCCATGCCGCGACAGGTAGTCTCTCTCTGCGACTGACGCTAGCAGCGCATCAAGGATTGCGGGAGAAGTCTGCTTCCCGATCGCCCAGAGGAGCCCGCCGATGACTTACTCGACCCCTGTCCGCGACCTCCGTTTCGCCCTTGACCATATGGCGGGCTTTCCCGCCCTGATACGGTCGGGCGCCTTCCCGGACCTATCGCCGGACATCGCCGAGGCGATCGTCGGGGAAGCGGCGAAATTTTGCGACGGGGCCGTTGCGCCGCTCAATTGGGGCAGCGATCGGCATCCGGCGCGCCTTGAAAACGGCGTCGTCCGGACGAGCCCCGGGTTCAAGGAGGCCTACAAGGCATATGTCGATGGCGGCTGGAATTCGCTCGCCTTCCCGGAATCCTGGGGCGGGCAAGGATTGCCGCAGACGCTTGCGCTTGCGCTTGTCGATGCGCTCAACGGCGCCTCGATGTCCTTCGCGATCGGCACGACGCTGACGACCGGCGCCGTCAAAGCGATTCTTCATGCGGGTACGGACGAACAGAAAAGGACGTACCTGCCGAAACTCGTCTCCGGCGAGTGGACGGGGACCATGAACCTCACTGAACCGCAGGCGGGTTCAGACCTTTCCGAGCTGCGCACCAGGGCGGTTCCGGCGGGCGATGGAACCTATCGCATCAGCGGCCAGAAGATATTCATCACCTATGGCGATCACGACCTCGCCGACAATATCGTGCACCTCGTCCTCGCGCGTCTTCCTGACGCGCCGCCGGGCAGCGCCGGCATTTCGATGTTCATTGTGCCGAAGGTTCATTTAAACGCGGACGGCGCGCTAGGCGAGCGCAACGACGTCAAGTGCATCAAGCTTGAAGAGAAAATGGGCCTGCACGGCTCGCCCACCTGCGTCATGGTCTATGGCGAACATGGCAACTGCGTCGGCGCGCTGCTGGGCGAGCCGCATAAAGGCCTCAAGAACATGTTCGTGATGATGAACGCGGCGCGACTTGATGTCGGCGTACAAGGCGTCGGCGTCGCCGAAGCGGCGTTCCAGCGCGCGCTCAGCTACGCGCAGGAGCGCAAGCAAGGCAAGGCCGCGGGCGTCAAATCCGGCGGCACGGTCCCCATTTATGAACATGCGGACGTACGCCGCATGCTTTATTCGATGAAATCGCTCGTCGAAGCCTCACGCGCGATCTGCCTTGCGACCGCCGTCAATTACGACCTCGCCCGCCATGCGCCGGACGACGCGCAGCGCAAGAAAGCCAAATCGCTTGAAGAATTGCTGACGCCGATCGCAAAGGGATGGTCGACCGACCGCGCCAATGACGTCACCTCGCTCGGCGTGCAGGTACATGGCGGCATGGGCTATGTGGAAGAGACCGGAGCGGCGCAGCACATGCGCGACGCGCGCATCGCCGCGATCTATGAAGGCACGAACGGCATCCAGGCGATGGATCTCGTCGGACGTAAACTGCAAGGCGACAGCGGCGCCGCCGCAAAAGCCTTTATCCAGGACGCGCGCGAAGCGGCAATGATCGCCCGCGCGGGCAAGCGCGAGGAACTAAAAATCATCGGCGGACGTCTCCTCGAGGCGGCGGACGCGCTCGCCAATTCGTCTGACTGGCTCTTGAAGGCGGCGGCGGAAAATCAGGAACACGCCCTCGCCGGCGCGGTTCCGTACCTCAAGCAATTCGGCAACGTAGCCGGCGGCTATTACCTTGCGAAAGGGGCGACCGCCGCGGCGCTCGCGGCCAACGAGGCCGGCGCCGACAAGAAATATCTCGAAGGCCGCATCGCCATCGCGCGCTTCTACGCGGACAATTACCTGACCGAAGCTGCAGGCCTGACGCCGGCCGTTACGGCGGGTGCGAGCGCGGTCGCCCGCCTCGACCCTGCGGCGTTAACGGGATGAGGCCTTGACACGTTATAACGAATGTTATAATTATAACAGACGTTATTACTGCTTGAGGCCGTCATGACCAAGGAAAACAAGGGATTGTCGGAAGAGGCCGCGACTTTTGTGGGCAAGCCGCGCCCTGATGTCCTCAAGGTCCGTCAGATTGGCAATTCGGCGGGCGTGCTGCTTCCCAAGGATCTGCTGGCGAAGCTCGGCGTGGAAATCGGTGATGACATTCAGGCGATCGATACGCCCCGCGGCGTCGAACTGACGGCGTTCGACGCCGATCTCGATGACGCCATGAAGTGGATCGAAAAAGGCGCCAAGCGCTATCGCAACACCCTGCGCGCCCTTGCGAAATAGAGCGGGCGATGCGTTTCCGCTGGATTACACGCGACATAGCGATGGCCGCGCATACGCAAAGCCTGTCAGACCATGGCGGATCGCCCGGCGTGCGGGACGAGGGTTTGCACGAGAGCGCGCTTGCACGGCCGAAAAATCTCGCGGCCTATGGCAAACCGACCATTTACGAGCTTGCCGCCGCGCTCGCCTACGGACTTGCGAAGAACCATCCTTTCATCGACGGCAACAAGCGCACGGCTTTCCTGTGCGCTTACGCTTTTCTGGGTCTTAACGGCGCCGAGCTTGACGCGGATGAAGCCGAAGCCGCGGCGATCATGGTCGACCTCGCTGCGGGCAAGGTCACTGAAGAAGAGTTCGCGTGGTGGCTGCAGGCCTTGAGCGCGCCAGTCGGTTTATGCTGGTTCAGAACGCCGACAAAAACCGCGAGAAGCGTCGGGATACGATCAGGGTAAACTCGACCTTTAGAGGCAGTGATGACTTCCGATCCTTCTGATCCTGCATTGCTCATCCTTTCCGCCATCATTGAACGGTCGTGCATATCGGAGTCCCCTGATCGTTTGCCCGAAGGCATTGTGGCTCCGCGGCGTCCAACTCGCCGCATTGGCCGAATTCGAACCCGAATTTGTTCGCAATTTCGGACGATAATCTGATGACCGGCGACGCTTCGATCGGGTTTCTCCCGCTCGCCATCTACTGGACAAGCTATCTCTACGTCCCGGCGGCTTTTGCTCTCGGATGGTTGACGCTAAAGCGCCGCGGCGCGGTTCGCGCCGGCGCCGCGCTGATCCTCGCGCCGCTTACCGTACTCGCTTACGCCCGCTTCGTGGAGCCGCGGATGCTCCTCACGCGCGAACATGACATCGCCTTGTCGCGCTGCATGGCGGAGACGGGCGCCGCGCGCATCGCTGTCTTTTCCGATCCCCATATCGGCATTTTCGGCAACGCCATTCCGGTCGCGCGCATCGCGCGCCGCGTGAATGTCCTGGACGCCGACCTCTTGTTGATTGCGGGCGATTTCACCAACTGGTTGGCGCCGGAGGCATTCGGCGGCGCCTTCGCCGCGCTTGGCGCCATCAAGGTTCCGGTCATCGCCGTGCTCGGCAATCACGATGTCGGACTTCCGGGGCCGGATGTCGGCGCGCCGCTGAGCGAGGCGTTAGGCCGGCTTGGCGTCGCCGTGCTTGATAACGCGGTGACGGTCATCGACATCGGGGGCCAGCCGGTCGAGATCGCGGGCCTCAGCGATCTGTGGGCCGAAAAACAGAACCGGTCGCTGCTCGAGATGCGGGGGAACCGGCCGCGCCTTGTCCTGACGCACAATCCCGCGACGATCCGCAAGCTTCTGCCGCGCCAGTCTGTCGATTTGATGATCGCCGGGCATACGCATGGCGGCCAGATCAGGCTGCCCGTCGTCACCTGCGCAATGCTGCCCAGCATGTGCCGATTGACGCTCGGCGGCCTGAAGGAGACGGAGCGCGGACCGGTGTTCGTGACGACCGGCACGGGAATGTCCGGCCTTCCGATGCGATTTAACGCAACCCCGCGGATCGATGTTCTGACGGTGTCCTGGAAGGCGTGCGAGGCGAGCGGCTAGCAAACCGCTCCTCAGCCGCTAGACTGGCGCAAATTTAACGGAGCGCCGCATGTCGACCCTGAAAGGAAAGACCCTTTTCATCACCGGCGCCTCGCGCGGGATCGGGCTTGCGATCGCGCTCCGCGCCGCAAAAGACGGCGCCAATATCGCGATCGCGGCGAAGACGGCGGAGCCGCACAAGCACCTCCCCGGCACAATCTATACCGCCGCTGAAGAAATCGAGAAGGCCGGCGGCAAGGCGCTTCCCCTTCTCTGCGACATCCGCTTCGAGGATCAGGTGCAGGCCGCGGTCGCACAAACGGCCGAACGTTTTGGCGGAATCGACATTTGCGTCAACAATGCCTCGGCGATCTCACTCACGGGAACCGAAGCGACCGAGATGAAGCGCTGGGACCTGATGCATTCGATCAATGCGCGGGGAACCTTTCTCGTCTCGAAGACCTGCATTCCGCACCTTAAGAAAAGCGCCAACCCGCATGTCCTGATGCTGTCGCCGCCGCTTGACATGAGCCCGCGCTGGTTCGGCCCTCACGTCGCCTACACCATGGCGAAATACGGCATGTCGATGTGCGTTCTCGGCATGGCGGAAGAGTTCCGCAATGACGGGATCGCTTTCAACGCGCTGTGGCCGCGCACGGCGATCGCCACCGCCGCTGTCGAATTCGCGCTCGGCGGCGACGCGATGATCAAGGGATCGCGCACGGTCGAAATCCTGTCGGACGCCGCGCATCTCATTTTCACGAAACCCGCGCGCCAGTTCTCAGGCAATTTCCTGATCGACGACACGTTCCTCTATGAGCATGGCGTCAAGGACTTTACGAAATACCGCGTCGATCCCGCGCGCAAACTCTTTCCCGACTTCTTCGTCCCCGCGAGCGCAACGCCCCCGCCCGGCGTCGCCGAAACGCTGGAGACGGCGATGATTGGGGGGTGAGACTTGCAGTCTCTCGACTCTTCGATCGACGAATACCTTGGATTTTGGGGCATTCTGGACACTGAGCGGCCAAATTGGCTGCACCCTGCGGATTACGAAATCGTCGAACGATCAACAGATAATGCAACCCATGACCTTCAATCCTATTTTCAAAGTCAGCATTGGGGATCGTATGAACGAAACATCGTCCACAGCGGACTAATTCCCCAGCCGCATCATGGCGACCTTCGCGGCGCGCGTGTTGTCGTGCTGTACGCGAATCCGGGTTTCGGCGCCGATGACTATTGGGGGGAGTACGCTCAACCAGAGTATCGCCGGCGCGTTCACCAAAATCTTTTGGGCCAGTTCGACATGCGGTTTCCATATTTGTTCTTGGATCCGTCTCTTTGCTGGACGGGGGGATTCAAATGGTCGACGAGCAGGTTTGGCGCCGTGATCGCCTGGCTGGCCAAAGAACGCTGCGCGCAAGCCTTTAATCCAATAGTATCGGCCCACGAATTCTTGTCTCAACGTCTCGTCGTTTTAGAGACATTTCCTTATCACTCCCGACGCGGAGTCTCTTCGGCGATAGTCCGGAAATTGCCGTCTTTTGCGGCGGCCAGACGCCTCGTCGATGCATTCATTGAGCATCACGTCCCGGTAATCGTCGCCCGCTCGCATGACCTGTGGGGCCTGGCGCCTTCAGAAAGGATTCATGTTTGCCCGCGACGCCGCTCACAATCCTTCAATCCAGAGAGCGCGGCGGGTCGCTTCCTCCTGCAAGCGCTAGAAGGATAGCGGACGCGCCTTCAATGATGATGGTGCTCGTGAAATTCCATGTTGATCCGACCGCACTTCCCGCATTTGACGACCGCGCCGTGCGCGTCGTGGTG
>DNZB01000035.1:2454-2912 GCA_003506635.1 Parvularcula sp. | reverse complement strand
GTGCGCGCGCAGTTTCCGGCCTTCAATGTTTCGGCGCTGAATGGCAAGGCGTTCTTTGAAAACGCCGGCGGCTCTTACGCTTGCGGGCGCGTCATCGACCGCCTGACGCGCTATTACCGCGAGCGAAAGGTGCAGCCATACGCGCCTTACGAGGCCTCGCGCCTTGGAGGGGCGGAAATGGACGAGGCGCGCGCGCGGCTCGCCGCGATGCTCGGCGTCGAGACGGAGGAGCTTTCCTTCGGCCCATCGACGACGCAGGATGCTTATGTGCTGGCGCAAGCCTTCGCCGAGTTGCTGAAACCCGGCGAGGCTATCGTCGTCACCGATCAGGACCATGAAGCGAACAGCGGCCCGTGGCGGCGCCTTTCGGCGCGCGGGATAGAGGTGCGCGAGTGGAAGCTGGACCCGGAGACCGGTCGCTTGCCCCTCGAGGGCCTTGCGCGCCTGCTTGATGAAAA
>DNZB01000035.1:856-2127 GCA_003506635.1 Parvularcula sp. | reverse complement strand
CGCGGAAATTTCCCGCCTTGCGCACGCGGCAGGCGCGGTCACCTGCGTCGACGGCGTCTCTTATGCGCCGCACGGCTTTCCAGACGTCGGCGCGCTCGGCGCCGATATCTATCTCTTCTCCTCTTACAAGACCTATGGGCCGCATCAGGGGATCATGACGATCCGCCGCCATCTTGCCGAACGGCTTCCAAATCAAGGACATTTTTTCAACGCGGGAACGCCATACAAGCGCTTCACCCCGGCGGGCCCCGATCACGCGCAGGTCGCATCCTGCGCCGGGATGGCGGATTACGTAGATGATCTTTATACGCATCATTTCGGCGGCGACCCGCATCGGCCGGAAGCGCGGGCGCGCACGCGCGCCGTTCACGACCTGATGCGCGCGCACGAGATCGCGCTCCTCGGGCCGCTTCTTGACTATCTTGCGACCAAAACCGCCGTGCGCGTTTTGGGCCCGCTCGACGCGCGCCGTCGCATGCCGACCGTCGCAATCGCGCTTGGCGAACCTGGCGAGGCGGCGGCGGCGCGCCTCGGCGAACGCGGCGTCATGTGCGGCGGCGGCGATTTTTACGCGGGACGCTGCCTCGCCGCGCAAGGGGTCGACCCGGACAAGGGCGTCCTTCGCGTCAGCTTTGTCCACTACACGGCGCAAGAGGAGGTCGCCCGCCTCATCGAGGCCCTGGACGCGGCGCTATAACGCAAGGCGCCGCGCTCCGATTTTTGAGGCGAACGCGCCTTGCCCGGCAAGAGCGCCGCGACTAGGGTCCGCGCCGAAATTCCAGAGCTTTTCGCGCGGAGACTTCAATGAAAGAAATTGGGCATTTCCTGTCGGGCAGGCGCGTCGCGGGCGCATCGGCCCGCTTCGGCGATGTTTTCAACCCGACGACCGGCGAGGTGCAAGCGCGGGTGGCGCTGGCGACGCGGAGCGAAGTGACGCGCGCGATCGACGCCGCGGAAAAGGCTTTCCCTGCGTGGTCGGCGACCAATCCGCAAAAGCGCGCGCGGGTGATGTTCAAGTTTCTCGACCTCGTCCAGAAGGACATGGACAATATCGCGCGGATGCTGTCGTCCGAGCATGGAAAGATCCTGCCCGACGCGCGCGGCGACATCCAGCGCGGGCTTGAAGTGATCGAATTCGCCTGCGGCGTTCCCCACCTGACAAAGGGCGAATATACGGAGCAGGCAGGCCCCGGCATCGACGTCTACTCGATGCGCCAGCCATTGGGCGTCTGCGCCGGCATCACGCCGTTCAACTTCCCGGCGATGATCCC
>DNZB01000035.1:0-551 GCA_003506635.1 Parvularcula sp. | reverse complement strand
TTCATCAACAAACCGTCGGAGCGCGACCCCTCGGTGCCGCTGCGCCTTGCTGAACTGATGATGGAAGCCGGACTGCCGGAGGGCGTCCTCAACGTCGTCAACGGCGACAAGGAAGCGGTGGACGCCCTCATTGAAGACCCGCGCGTGAAGGCGATCTCCTTCGTCGGCTCGTCCGACATTGCGCAATACATCTATGCAAACGGCGCCGCGCACAACAAGCGCGTTCAGGCCTTCGGCGGCGCCAAGAACCACATGGTGATCCTGCCCGACGCCGACATGGAGAACGTCGTCAACCAGCTGATCGGCTCGGGATACGGTTCGGCGGGCGAGCGCTGCATGGCGACGCCGGTCGCTGTGCCGGTCGGCCGCGACACGGCGGAAACCTTGATCGAGATGCTGAAGCCGCGCGTTGAATCGTTGCGAATCGGACCGTCAATGTCAGAGGATTCCGACCTCGGCCCGCTGGTGACCGCGGCGCATAAAAAGCGCGTCGAAGGCTATATCCAGATGGCCATCGACGAAGGACAAAAATGCATCGTCGACGGCCGCGG
>DNZB01000372.1 GCA_003506635.1 Parvularcula sp. | reverse complement strand
GGACGAACAGGCGAAAATCGGCGAATTCGCGCGCGCCATGGCGCTCGATTTCGGCGGCCTCGACGTTTTGCGGAACCGCGAGGACGGCCGCATCTACGTCGTCGACGCTAACAAGACTGACATGGGCCCTCCGTCGGCTCTTTCAGCGCCCGACAAGGTGAAGGCGATGCGCGGCATCGCGGACGCTTTCGCCGCCCTGGTCGACGAACGCCTGAAGGCCTGACGGCTTGGCCGGCATCCCCTTCGTCAAGTCGGTCTCTTTCGACTACGGGCGGCCCGACCGCCTGTCGCCGCTGATCCGCCGCGTCATCTGCGAAAACCCGGGTCCGTTCACCTATACGGGAAGCGGAACCTATATCGTCGGGCGCGACGGCGGGCCGGTCGCCGTCATCGATCCGGGTCCGGATCATCCCCCGCACCTTGACGCGCTCGTAGCGGCGATCGACCGCGAGCCCGTTTCGCATGTCCTCATCACCCATACGCACAAGGATCATTGCGGCGGCGCGCGCACCTTTGCTGCGCGCTTCGGCGCGCCGATTTTCGGCGCGGGGCCGCACCCGTCCGCCGAAACCGGCTATGGCGCGCCGGCGCTGGAGGAAGGCGCCGACCTTGGCTTTCGCGCCGACAGGGTCCTCGCCGACGGGGCGATCGTTTCGGGTCCCGGCTGGACGATCGAGACCGTGGCGACGCCGGGGCATCTCGCCAATCATCTTTGCTTCGCGCTGCGCGAAGAAAAAGCGCTTTTCACCGGCGATCACATCATGGGCTGGTCGACGACGGTCGTTGCGCCGCCGGAAGGCGACATGGGGGATTATCTTGAAAGCCTCGACAAGCTGCTCGCCCGCGACGACGTGCGCTATTTCCCGACGCATGGCGCGCCGATCGACCGGCCGCGCCCCTTCGTGCGCGCGATCAAAACGCACCGGCTGATGCGCGACGGACAGATATTGGAGCAGCTGCGGAAGGGAAAGACGGGCGTCCCTGCGATCGTCGCCGCCGTCTACGCCGACATCGACAAGCGACTGCATGGCGCGGCGGCGCTCAACGTGCTGGCGCATCTCATCCGCCTCGTCCGAACCGGCGCTGTCGCCTGCGACGGTCCGCCGACGCTCGATGCGCGCTATCGCGCGCTTCAATGACCGGCGGCGCGCCGGCGTGTCCCGCCTTTCAGGGCTTGACCTGATGGAACGGCCATCGCGGGAAACGAACTATTTCGCGCGCGCCTCAAATATTTCTACGGATAAAGCCGTTCCGTTCGCCATGCATCACCGGGCCCCTGACGCCGGTAAACGAGCCGGTCATGCAGGCGGAACGGCCGATTGACCCAGAACTCGATCTCCACAGGGACGAGCCGGAACCCCGACCAGTGCGGCGGGCGCGGCGTCGCCCCGAGGCCGTGGCGCGCGGTCTCGGCGGCGATGCGCCTTTCAAGGGCGAAGCGGCCTTCCATCGGCTGAGACTGCGGCGAGGCCCAGGCGCCGATCTGCGCGCCCTTGGCGCGGGTCGCGAAATAGGCGTCGGCCTCAGCGTCCGAAACGCGCTCGACGGGCCCCCGGAACCGCACCTGCCGGCGGATCGATTTCCAGTGAAAGACGAGCGCGGCCTTCGGATGGGCGGCGAGTTCCTGCCCCTTCGCGCTTTCGAGATTGGTAAAAAACGACAGCCCGCGTTCGTCGATATCCTTGAGAAGCACCATGCGCGCGTTGGGAAGGCCGTCCGGATCGACGGTCGCGAGCGCCATCGCGTTCGAATCATTGATCTCCCTCTTACTGGCGAGCGCGAGCCAGTTAATGAAGAGCGCCAGCGGTTCATCGAGCGTAAAGACCTCGCCCTGATCCTCGTCGGCGGCATAGGCCTCGGCCGTCGGCGACGGGGGAATGACGGATTTGACGCTCATCGGGCTTTCCAAAACTGAGGCGGATCATTCTATAGAAAGTCCATGTCGCACAACAGTTACGGCCATCTCTATCGCGTTACGACCTGGGGCGAGAGCCACGGGCCGGCGATCGGCTGCGTGATCGACGGCTGTCCGCCCGGCATCCGGCTCGACGCGGCGGACATTCAGGCCGCGCTCGATTTTAGAAAACCCGGAACCTCGAAATTCGTGACCCAGCGGCGCGAGCCCGACACGGTTGAAATTCTCTCCGGCGTTTTCGAGGACGACCGCACGAAGGGCCAGGTGACGACCGGAACGCCGATCAGCCTCCTCATCCGCAATGTCGATCAGCGCTCGAAAGACTACGCCGACATCCGCGACAAATACAGACCGGGCCACGCCGACTTCACCTATGACGCGAAATATGGCCTCAGGGATTATCGCGGCGGCGGGCGATCCTCCGCGCGCGAAACGGCGGCGCGCGTCGCCGCCGGGGCTGTCGCCGAAAAGGTGCTCGCCCATGTGGCGGGCGCCGTCATCATCCGCGCCTGCCTTGTGCAAGTCGGCAAGGTGACGATCGATCGCGCGCGCTTCGACTGGGCGGAGACGGCGAGAAACCCGTTCTTCTGCCCCGATCCGGTCGCGGCCGAAGCGTTCGAAGCGGCGATCGAAAAAGCGCGCAAGGCCGGCTCCTCGCTCGGCGCCGTCATCGAAGTCGTCGCGGCGGGCGTTCCTGCCGGCTTCGGCGCCCCGGTCTATGGCAAGCTCGACGCCGATCTTGCGGCGGCCTTCATGTCCATCAACGCGGTCAAGGGCGTCGAAATCGGCGCTGGCATGCGCGCCGCCGAACTTTCCGGCGAAGAAAACGCCGACGAGATCCGGATACGGAAGAAACGCCCGCATTTCCTGTCGAATAACGCGGGCGGCATCCTCGGCGGCATTTCGACGGGACAGGAGATTGTCGCACGCTTCGCCGTCAAGCCGACTTCGTCGATCCTCACGCCGCGGCGCACGATCACCGCGGGCGGCGAGGAGACCGAAATCACGACCAGGGGCCGGCACGACCCGTGCGTCGGGATCCGAGCCGTGCCGGTCGGCGCCGCGATGATGGCCGCCGTGCTCGCCGACCACGCACTGCGCCACCGCGCGCAGATCGGCGACAAGAAAGCCATGAAGAGCGCCCGATGATCAGAAATTTCCTCGCCGCGCTCGCGGGCCTCGGCGCCATTCTCGCCGTCGTCTTTCTGGCGCTGCGCACGCCTGACTCCGCCCGCGCGGAGATGATCGTCAAATATGGCGGGCCCGCCGTCACCTTCGCCGAGGGTGCGGGCGGCATGCGCGTCCACTGGCGCGACGAGGGCTGCCGCGACTGTCCCGCGATCATCCTGCTGCACGGATCGAACGCCAGCCTTCACACCTTCGAAGCGATGATCGCCGAACTCGCCGGCGAATATCGCATCATCACCTATGACCAGCCCGGCCACGGCCTCACCGGCCCGCACCCGCGCGACGACTATTCCGCCGCCGGCATGTTCGAGGCCCTGGACGCGGTCGCCAACGCCGCGCGGCTCGACCGCTTTTATCTCGGCGGCAATTCGATGGGCGGCTGGGTCGCGTGGCGCTATGCGCTTGGCCATCCCGAGCGCGTTGAGGGTTTGATCCTTATCGACGCCGCCGGCGCACCCTTGCGCGAGGGTGAAACGGCGCCGCCGCTCAATCTCGGGTTCCGCCTGCTGCGCAATCCCCTGCTGCGCCCGCTCCTCAGCCAGATCACGCCGCGGAGCCTTGTTGAAAAGTCGCTGCAAGACACCGTCGCCGACCCATCGATCGTGACGGACGCGATGGTCGACCGTTACTGGGAGCTGCTGAGGTATCCCGGCAATCGCCGCGCAAGCGCAATCCGCGCTGACGCCCCGCGCGAACCTGAATATTGGGACCGCATCTCTGAAATCACGGCGCCGACCCTTCTGCTCTGGGGCGCTGAAGACAAGCTGATTTACGCCAGCGCCGCCGCGACCTTCGACGAGATGCTGCCGAACGCCGATGTCGTCATCATCGACAATGTCGGCCATATCCCCATGGAAGAGGCGCCGGCGGCGAGCGCGAACGCGATCCGGCGCTTTCTCGAAGGCTTGCAGCCGGAAGCGGTCGATACGCTGAAGCTGGAACAGCCGCAGTAGTCGCAACACGCAAGTCGAAGCTCTTCGGACGCTCACCGCCTCCGGCTTGCGATTTACGGCTTCCGGAACGCCGTCGCCTTTGTCAGGAAAGCGACCTTCTCCTCCCCCTTCTCGAGGCCGGCCGCCGCGAAATGCGCGGGCAAATCGAGGCGGCAATAGCTGTCGTAATAGGGTTCGTGAAAGCCGCGCGGGAACGCTTCAAGGAGCGCGTTGAGGCCCGGCTCGTCGCCGTACTGGATCGTATCGACGAGGACCAGCGCGCCGCCCGGCTTTAATAGCCGCGCGATTTCCGCGGCGACGTCTTCACGGATCTTCGGCGGCAGTTCATGGAAGAGATAGACCGCCGTCACGATGTCGAAAGAAGCGTCGGCCAGGCCTGTCGCTTCCGCCTTGGCCTCCGCAAAGCGCAGGTTCCGGAATCCGCCGAGCGTGGCGCGCGCCTTGCCGAGATAAGCCGGCGAGAGATCGAGCGCGGTCGCGTCAAGGCCCGGCCAATTGTCGAGCACGCTCTGTGTGAATGAGCCGTCGCCGCACGCAAGATCGAGGTAATGGAGGCTCGCCGGATCGCGCGCGCCGATGGCGCGGGCGATCAGCGGCAGGGCTTGCCGGCGCATCGCCGCGCCCGCGCCCGTAAAAAGAGTCTCGACCTGCATGCCGTAGCGCTCGGCCGAGGCCGCGGACATCCAGCCGTCTGACTGATAATGGAAATTCTGGAGGAAATAGCGCGGATATTTTTCGCTGAGCGCATCGCTCAAGATTTCCGAATGTCCGTGCGCATGACGGCGGCGGGCGATTTTTTCCGCGTCCTCGAAATAGTCGCGCGACTGCCGCGCGAGCCTGCTGGGCGAGGGCGGGCGGCGAAGCTCGATCGGCATCCTGTAGACGCCTTCTTCGATATTGCGCCAGTCGTCGCGGAACAGCTGCCGGAACGCGGCGCGCAGCCGCGCGCGGTCAAGGCCGGGAAATTCTTCAGGGGGCGGCGCTTCGCCGGGGCGCGTCAACGGCCCCATCGTGCGCCGGCCGGCGACATAATGGCCGGTGTACCAGGCGATGCGCGCAAGTTGCGCAGCGCCGTACCAGGCGCGTTGCGCGCCCATCACCGCGGCTTCTGCAAGCGACATCGTTCACCCCTTCGCAAAGACGCCGACGAGTTCGATATGGGGAGAATAAACGAACTGGTCGACCGGCGTCACCTCAATCAAATGGTAGCCGGCTGCGGCGAGAAGGGCGGCGTCGCGTGCGAAAGTCTTCGGATTGCAGGACACGCCGATGACAAGCGGCGCGCTGCTCCCCGCGATTTCGCTGGCCTGGCGTTCCGCGCCGGCGCGCGGGGGATCGAACACCACCGCGTCGAAATTCTTCAGCTCCTTCGCGGTCAAGGGACGCTCGAAGAGATCACGGGTCTCGGCGCGCAGCGGATTGATCGGCGAGGCGCTCGCCTGCGCCGCCGCCGCGGCGCGCTTCAGCGCCGCAATAGACGCTGCGTCGCTGTCGAAGGCGGCGAGGCTCGCGGCCTTCGCAAGCGGCAGCGTGAAGGTCCCGCAGCCGCAAAAGAGATCGGCGATCCTGCGCGCTTTCCCTACCGCGTCCCTGACAAGGCCGATGAGCGCCGCTTCGCCTTCGCGGCTCGCCTGCAGGAAGGCGCCGGGCGGGGGCGTCACCGGCGCGCCGTCGAAGCTGACGACGGGGTCCGCCGTCGCCATGACAAGACCGCCGTTGAGACTGAGGCGAAGGACGCCAGCCCTCGCCATCGCGTTCGTGTCCTTGAACGCGAGCGTCTGAAGGCGCGGCGCGGCGATGTTGACGTCAAGGCCGTTGTCGCACGCCGTCACCGAAAGATCGAATGCGTCAGCGGGAATCGCCCCGGCGAGGCTTCGCAAGGCCGCAAGGCGCGCCGCGAGCGCCGGCGCCAGCACCGGGCATTCTTCAATCGCGACAAGGCGATCCGACCGGCGCTCATTAAAGCCGAATTGCACGGCGCCTTTCAGGCGGCGCACCGCGAATACGGCGCGCCGGCGGCTGGCGGCCGGAAAGGTGAGCGCCGGATTGACGCGCCCCGCCTCGACGCCGGCGCGCGCGAGCGCGTTCGTTATCTGCTGGGCCTTCCATCCGCTTTCCGCCGCTCGCGACAGATGCTGAAAGGCGCAGCCGCCGCAGACGCCGAAATGGCGGCAAGCCGGTTCGGCGCGCAGCGGGCTCTTCTCAAGGATTTGCGTGACAGTCCCGCGATCGCCGCGCGCTTCGACGGCGACGAGATCGCCGGGCGCGGTCAACGGCGCATAGAACGGCCTTCCCTCGACCTGTGCGACCCCGTCGCCGCCGCCGCCGATCGTCTCGATACGGACAGTCAGCTTGCGCGCGGGCGGGCGAAGTTCAAGATCACGCCGTCCGGATCGCGCCAATGAGAAACTCCTTGTTGCCGTCGCCGCCGGCGATCGGGCTTTCTATCATGCCTAGCGGCGTGAATCCGTGATCGCGAGCGAGCCAGTCAGCGATTTCCCCGGCGATGCGCGGCCCGATTGTTTCAGCGTCCTTGACAAGGCCGCCCTTGCCGAGGCCGCCTTTCCCGACCTCGAATTGCGGCTTGACGAGCGCGACCAGCATCGCCGCGGGCGCGGCGAGCGCGAGCGCCGGCGGCAGCGCTTTTCGAAGGCCGATGAAGCTGACATCGCACACAATGAGGTCGATCGCGTCAGGGATAATCTTTCGGTTGAGGTCCTTCGCATGCGTTCGTTCTAGCGACACGGCGCGGGGATCGGCGCCGATGCGGGGGTGCAGTTGACCCTTGCCGACATCGACGGCGTAAACCCGCTTCGCACTCGCACGCAGCAGGACCTCCGTGAAGCCGCCGGTCGAGGCGCCGAGATCGAGACAACAAAGTCCCGCCGGACCGATGGAAAACGCGGCGAGCGCCGCGGCCAGCTTGACGCCCCCGCGCGAGACGTAATCATGCGCTTCGCCGATGACCTGAACATCCGCCTGCGGATCGACGGACGCGGACGACTTCATCACGGCCCGGCCGCCGACCAGGACGAGCCCCGCTTCGATCGCTCCTTGCGCCCGCGCGCGCGAAGGGAACAGTCCGCGCTCGACCAACGCTTGATCGAGGCGAAGGCGCCTCGCGGTCATTGCGCCGGCTTCAGCGCCCCGGCGTTGGGGACCGCGACGGCGACGGCGACGTAAGCGACTATCGAGACGACGATCGACCACAGGAAAAAGCCGTCGATGGGCGCGACTTCCCCGGCGAGCGTTGCAAGGAATGCGGAGCCGAAATCCATGCCCTGGCCCATGGCGCTCGACACCGGCATCACGACCAGCGTCGCAAGGTTGAAGGCGACGCAGGCGAAAAGCGAAGCGAGCGCCGCCGCTCCGCCGCCGAAGGAAGACCTCAGCCCGATCATCGTCGCGACAAGGATGCCGCCCTGGCCGAAAATCGAGGTCATGGCGAGAAGCTCGTAGATCGCCGATCCGCCGCCGTCGCTCACCGTCGAGATCCACGCGACGAACAGCGCTGACAGCCCGGCGGCGACCGTCGTCATCCGCGCAATCTGCAATTGCTCCTTTTCGCCGCGGCGCCCGTGGCTGCGCCGCATCAAGTTGATCGAGACGAGCGAGGAGACGGCGAGAAGATTTGAATCGACCGTCGACAAGATCGCCGAAAAGAGCGCGCCGACAAGCACGATCGCCAACAGGTTCGGCAATAGCTCAAGCGCCAGCGCCGGAATGAAATTGTCGCCTTCCGCGCCCGGAATCCCGAGATGCGTTCCGCCGAGCCCCATCAGAACGGGAAGCATGCCAAGCGCAAGGTAAAGCCCTGCGGCGGCGAAGCAGGCGGACTTCGCAACGCGCGTCGATTTCGCGGCGAGGAATCGCGTCAGCGCTTCTTGCGTGACGATGCTGCCCATCACCGGGATCATCCAGTTGTCGATGCGCGCAAAAGTCGTCTCGCCTTCGGCGACGAGGCGAAGCTGCTCCGGCTTGATGGAGGCGATCAGCGCCGAAAAGCCGCCGGCGCGGTCGGCGACCGCCAGAAACAGAATGACGATGCCGACAATCAGGAAAAGACCTTGGACGATGTCGGTGGCGATGTCGCCTTTCAGGCCCGAATAATAGCAATAGACGATGACGATCCCCGCCGCGACGAACAGCGTCACATAGCCGGGGATGCCGACCACAGTCTCAAGAATCGCTGAAACGGCGAGGAGCTGCGCGCCGGCCCAGATGACTGAAATGACGACGCTGACGGCGGCCGAGGCGATTTCGGCTTTCTTGCCGAAACGCTCGCGGAAAAAGTCGGCGATCGTGACGTAATTGCTCTTTCGGATCGGCCCGGCGACGAAAAGCGCCATCAGGACGAGGCAGATCGCATAGCCGAACGGCTCGGCGCGCGCGCCGGCGAGCCCGCCTTCGGCGATCGCCGAGGCGGAGCCCAAAATCGTCTCCGCTCCGAACCAGGTGGCGAAGATCGAGAGGGTGAGCGCCGGGAAGCCGATGCCGCGCCCGCCGAGGTAATAATCGGTTTCCGATTTTGCGCCGCGTCCGGCCCAGATGCCGATCGCAACCTGGGCGAGCACATAAAACGCCAGAAAGAGCGTCAGCTGGCCGGGCGGGAGTTTGTCCAAGGCGGTGGCTCCGATAGCGCGCGCCCAATTGAGCACCAAATCGCATTTGAGAGCAAAGGGGGGCGTCGTTGGATCAGGCGGCGGCAAAAGACCGGAAAAACGCCGCCGTCGCGTCATCGGCCGGATACATGAGCTCGATCCTGATCTCGCTTGCCGCGACATCCTGCACGGAGCCGAAAAGGGCGATCGTCGAAAAGACCGACAGGCGCTTGTCGCCGAGGCGGAAAACCGCCGGAATGACCGCCTGATCGAGGTCGATGGCGCCCGGGTCCGCCGTCTGAAGGCGGGGATGGGCGGCGAGCCGCGCGGCATAAGCCGACAGGCGCGCATCACCGCCGAGAAGAACGATCTCCGACCGCAGGCGCAACAGCGCCAGAAACGCCGTTTCCTCCCAGTTTTCGAGGATGTCGAGGGCGCCGAGAAAAATCAGGAACTCGATCATGTTGGGCCCGCCGCCGAGCGCCGCCAGAAGCTGGCGCGCGCTTTCATTCGCCTCAAGGACGTCCCAGGTCCGGTTGATCGCGATGCCCGGAAAAGGATGATGGCTCATCAGCGTCATCGAAATCGCCCGGCGGATGGGGGCGAGATCCGGCGCGTCTGGGGCGAACACCGGATAGGCGGCGGCGAAGCCTGCCGATGCCAGCGCCTCATTGGCGGCAACCTTCGGCATGTCGAGCGCGGCCGCAAGCTTCAGGGTCATCGCCCGGCTCGGGCTCGCCCGGCCCGATTCGAGAAAACTGATATGACGGGCCGAAACGTCTGCGGCGAGGGCGAGATCAAGCTGGCTCATCCGCCGGACTTGCCGCCAGTCGCGCAGCACATCGCCGAAGGTGCGGTTCATGCGGCGTTTCCTATCGGCGGTCGCGCCCGCCTTCCATTACCTGCCACGTAATTGTTTCAGACCTTTCGCCGGTGCGACACTTGCCGCGCCGCAAGGGAATTTTCCGCCATGTCTTCCATAGTCGCCGCGCTGATTTTCCGGATCAACATTCTTTTGAGCTTTCTTGCAGGCGGTCTCCTTTGGGCGAGCGGAGCGATCCCCGGCTTCGACGGACCGGCGGTCTGGTCGTTTGATCTGTTGAACTGGCCGATCGACGCTGACCCTGGCGCGTTCAACCCGGCCGCCAAATTCATGAGCGCGATCGGCGGCGGCGTGCTGTTCGGGATGGGCGTTCTCAACTGGCTTCTCGTCGCGCCCGCGATCGAGACGGGCGAGCGGCGCATTCTCAACGCCGCGCTCGCGTCCATCATTTCATGGTTCGTCGTCGATTCGACCGGGTCGGCGCTTTCCGGCGCCGCGCCGAATGTCGCTTTCAACCTTGTCATTCTCGCCTTTTACGCCGGCCCGATCCTCGCCGCGCGCTCGTAACGACGCACCGGTTCAGCCGGTTCGAGGTCTTTCATCCGCGACAGGCCCGCCCGCTTCAAAACCCGGCTTACCGTCGCCGCCGACACGCCCGTCTCGCGCGCGATGTGCGCGGCCGTCCAGCGCTCGCGCCGCAACGCGATAATGCGGGCGCAGATATCCAATGGCGTCGGATTGCGTGAGCGTCGCGGCCGCGA
>DNZB01000181.1:4865-5772 GCA_003506635.1 Parvularcula sp. | reverse complement strand
CGACAGATCTCCGTCATCCACCGCTCCGCCGCGATCGCCGACGCGCTTTCAACCGGCCTGGTCGCGCTCGACCGGGCGGCGATCGGCCTCGCACTCTCGCATTTTCAGCCGGCGCGGGTCATCGCATTCGATCAGGCGGGGCGGCGCGCCGCGTTCAAGGCGCCGTAAAAATGAATTGGATCAGCGGCGATTTCGATGCGCCGCGAATGAAGGCGGCCGATCATTGAAGTGTCGCCGGAAAGAAGGCGTTTGTGCGGCTTACTTTGTACACAGACTACGCCCTGCGAATCTTGATGATGCTGGCGGCAAGGCCCGCCGCGCTGACGACCGTCAGCGAGATTGCGGCATTTTACGCGATTTCCGAAAATCATTTGATGAAGATCGTTCGCCGGCTCCGGAAGGACGGCGTGATCGAGACAGTGCGCGGCCGGAAGGGCGGGCTGCGCCTCGCGCTGAAACCCGCCGAAATCAATATCGGCCAGATCGTCAGAAATTATGAAGACGATATGCGGATCGTCGAATGCTTCGACGCTGAAACCAACACCTGCCCCATCGCAGGCGCTTGCGCCCTCACAAAGACGATCGGCGAAGCGCTTGGCGCGTTTCAGGCTACGCTGGACAGGAAGACGCTCGCCGATGTCTTGGCGGAAAGTCCGAAACTGAACCGCAATTTCGGATGATCGGGCGGGCGTCGGCGCCGGGCCCTGACGAAGGATATTGGCCCCGGAGGTCCATCGGGGGATCACGCGACCGGACAAAGACCCGGCGCAAATCTCTCGATGAGAATTCCGGCGGCCTGCGCGCGCGCGCCGGCGGCGCCCCCGACCAATATCAGGCGCGATCGCCCGGGTGAGGCCGGCGCATGGAATACATTCGCCTTGAGAAAAATGGCGCGAGTGACGGGACT
>DNZB01000181.1:2963-4424 GCA_003506635.1 Parvularcula sp. | reverse complement strand
AGGCCGATAAAGGCGCTTGGGGCCTCTTCAAGGCCGTCATAAACCGACTCGCGGAATTTGATTTTCCCGGCCGCAAGGAGCGGTGCGACCTCGGCTGCGAATTGCGGCGCGAGGTGCAGGTAGACCGAGACAATGAACCCCTGCGCGAGGACGCTGCGGCCGATGAGATTGATGAGGTTCGGCGGGCCCGGTTCAGGTTCGGCGTTGTTGTACATCGATATCATGCCGCAAAGCGCCATGCGCCCGCCCATCGCGATGCAGTTGAGCGCGGCTTCGAGATGCATGCCGCCGACATTTTCGAAATAGCAGTTGACGCCGTCGGGCGCCGCCGCGGCGAGCGCCTTCGTCAACGCCGCCGCGTCCTTGTAGTCGCGATAGTTGAGAGCGACGTCGCAGCCGCCCTCGTCAAGCAGCCAGTCGCATTTTTCCTGCGAGCCCGCCGAGCCGATGACGCGCGCGCCCTTGAGTTTCGCAAGCTGGCAGACGAGCGATCCCACCGCCCCCGCCGCGCCGGAGACGAACACCGTCTCGCCGGGCTTGGGCTTCATGATCTGGGTCAGGCCCGCCCAGGCGGTCAGCCCCGGCATGCCGAGAACGCCGAGATAGGCGGACAAGGGGGCAAGGCGCGGATCGACCTTTTGAAGCCCTGCCCCGCCGGCGACGGAATATTCCTTCCAGCCGCCCTGAAACGCGACGACGTAATCGCCCTTCTGAAAGCCCGGATGCCGGCTTTCGACGACTTCACTGACCGCGCCGCCGTCGAGCGGCTCCGACAGGGAGAAGGGTGGAATATAGCTCTTGATGTCGGCGCGCATGCGCCCGCGCATGTAAGGATCGACCGACATCCACACGGTGCGCAAAAGCACTTCGCCGTCCCCGACCGGCCCGACATCGACGGTCCTGAGGATAAAGTCGTCAGGACGCGGAAGGCCTTGTGGGTAGGCCTTGAGATAAATCGCTTTCGATTGTTTGGTCATCGCGCCGCGTCCCTTGTCTTGCTCGCGGCGAATTTACCGCCCTTCAGCGGCGGCACAACGCCCTGCCGCAGCAAAGCCGCAATTGAGAGGCTTTCCGCCCCAATCCTGCCGCGAGGGGCGCCGATATAGCCTTTACGAAAGGACTTGCGGAGCCGGCGGTTGCGTTCCCTTGAAGCGGCGCTCGCACTGAAGGAGAGATCACCATGAAGATGATGCTTGTGGGGCTTGGCGCGCTCGGGCTCGCCGCGACGGGCTGCCAGTCGACGGGCGAGGGCGCGCTCTACGGCGCGGCGCTCGGCGCCGCCGGGGGCGCGGTTGCGGGCGAGATTTTCGCCGGCTCGCCCGGCCGCGGCGCAGCCTATGGCGCGCTGATCGGCGCGGCGCTTGGCGCTTATGAGGGCTGCTCGCGCGCCGGCACCTGCTGGGGCCGCGCCCGCGATCACGGCAACCGCCGCTATGACCGCTATTCGGATCGCTATTACTA
>DNZB01000181.1:0-2626 GCA_003506635.1 Parvularcula sp. | reverse complement strand
GGCCGCTGCTGACCACGAATTGGGGGAGACTGGTAGCGTAGAAAGCCCGCGCCGGCGACGGCGCGGGCTTTTTTATTGCGGGCGACGGCCAATGCGCCTCCGAAAAACGCTACCCCCGCGGCAGCTCCGGCGCGCCCGCCTTCTTCTTCGCCTTGCCCAGCTGCGTGACGGCGAGGAGGGTCATCGTCGGCACGAAGGCGTCGATCGGTTCGGCGAGGTTCGCCGCCTCCCATAGCGCAATGAGGCCGATCGGACCGAACAGCAGCACGGCGACCAGCGTATTGATGAGGTCGATGACGAGGCCGGCGCCCGGAATCCACGAAATCACCGTGAAGTCGATCACGTCGATGGCGACGCAGATGACGAGTTTTGCGATGTCGGATCTCATGCGGCGGCCTTTCGCGCCGCACTCGTCCGGGCGCGGACGAAGTCGCCGGTGAGCGCCAGCGCTTCCTTCGCTTCCGGGTAAAGGGGATGGAACAGCGGCCACACATGGCAGAGCCCGCCGCGCGGCTCGAACCCCACATCGACGCCCTCGCCCCGCGCCTTCTCCGCGACGCGGCGCGCGTCGTCGAACAGCATCTCGTCTTCGCTGGCGAGGATGAGGAGCGGGGGAAGTCCGCGGAAATCGCCGTAAAGCGGCGAAACGCGCGGGTCATCGAGCGCGAGCGCGCCCGCATAGCGCTTCGCGCCCTCGCGGATCGAGGCTTCCTGGAACATGCAATCGCGCGCGGCGTTCGCCGTCATCGAGGCGCCCGTCGCCGCAAGGTCCGCCCAGGGAGAATAGACGAAGGCGCAAGCGGGCATCGGGCGCCCCCTTTCGCGAAGCGCCTGCAACGCCGCAAGCGCAAGTCCGCCGCCCGCTGAATCCCCGCCGATCGCGATCAGGTCCGGCGCATGGCCGGCCCTTAGCAGCCATTCGTAAGCGGCAAGCGCATCCTCGATCGCGGCCGGGCAAGGATGCTCAGGCGCAAGGCGATAGTCGAGCGCGAAGAGATCAGCGCCCGCAAACTGCGCCATCGGCATCGTCATCGACCGGTAGAGCCCCGTTGAACCGAACACATAGCCGCCGCCATGGATATAGAGGAGGATGCGGCCGCCCTCCGCGTTCGCCGGGCGCTGCCATTCGCCCCTGACGCCGCCGTGATCGACAGCCTCGACGCTGACCGTCCGGGGGTGAATGCCGATGCGCCGCGCCTCGAAATAGGCGCGCAGCTCCGCGGGCTCGATCTGATGCAGCGCCTTTTTCTTCAAGGTAAGGCGCAGATAGCGGTTGGCGAGTTGCGCCCTGAGGCTGGTCATCGGCGGCGTTCCCTATTGCGGGGCTGACGATACCGGGACCGCAGCCGTCCCGCCAGTTCAATGAACCGCGAGGGCCGGCGGGGCGTATCCCCCCTTGTCATCAGCCGGAACGACCCATGCAGCCCCTCGCCGCCTATATCGGCGCCGCCTTCGCTTTTGTCGCGCTCGACGCGATCTGGCTCGGCGCGGCCGCCAGACAGTTCTATTTCACGCAGCTTGCCGGGCTTCTCCGTGACAAGCCGGACCTTGGCGTCGCAGCGGTTTTCTATGTGATCTATCTTGGCGGGGTCGTCTATTTCGCGGTGATGCCGGCGCTCGCTAGCGGCGGCCTCGCAAAGGCGCTTCTCAACGGCGCGATGCTCGGCTTCCTCGCTTACGCGACCTATGACGCGACCAATCTCGCGACGCTGAAGGGCTACCCCGCGGCGGTCGCAATCGTCGATGTGATGTGGGGTACGTTCGTCACCGGCGCGGCGGCGGCGTTCGGGTATTTGGCGGCGATGCGGTTTGGGGCGTGATGGGCGTCGCGCGGATTGCCTGGAGCCGTCACCCCGGAAAGGCGCAGCCGATAGGGGGTCCGTCTCCCGCAATTCGCCATCGCGCGCGCCCCGGGGCGACGGATCATGCTTGCCGCACGAACTGCCTTAGCGTCTGCTCGATCCGTCCGAATACGGAATGATGCCGGGCGTCGCGCATTTCGATCTCGACGCGGTCGCCGAATTTCATGAAGGGCGTCGTCGGCTTTCCATCGGCGATCGTTTCGATCATCCGTTGCTCGGCGATGCAGGAATAGCCGGCGCCGCCCTCGCTGACCGGCCTGCCGGGCCCGCCACCCTGCTTGTTCGACACCGTGCCGGAGCCGATGATCGAGCCCGCCGCAAGCGGCCTTGTCTTCGCGGCGTGCGCGATCAGCTGACCGAAGTGGAACGTCATGTCGACGCCCGCATCGGCGCGGCCGAAGGGCTTGCCGTTGAGCGTCACCATGAGCGGCAGGTTGAGCTTGCCGCCGCGCCAGGCGTCGCCCAGAGCGTCGGGCGTCACGGCGCACGGGCTGAACGCCGAAGACGGCTTCGACTGGAAGAAGCCGAAGCCCTTCGCCAGCTCGTCAGGGATCAAGCCGCGCAAGGAAACGTCATTGACGAGCATGACGAGGCGGATGAGGCCGAGCGCGTCCGCCGCCGGAACGCCCATCGGCACGTCGCCGGTGATGACCGCGACCTCCGCCTCGAAATCGACGCCCCAGGCTTCGTCTTCAGGGAACAGGATGTCGTCACGCGGGCCGAGGAAGGAATCGGAGCCGCCCTGATACATCAAGGGATCGGTC
>DNZB01000291.1:7619-11122 GCA_003506635.1 Parvularcula sp. | reverse complement strand
GCGATCGCCGACAGCCCCCGCAATCTCGACGACGAACAATTGCGCGCGCTGAAAGCCAATGGCGGCGTCGTCCAGATTGTCGCGCTCGATGTCTATGTGAAGCCCCTGAACGACGCGCAAAAGGCGTTGCAGGACAAGATCCGCAAGGAAATGAAGCTCGAAACCTCCGCCCAGCGCGATGCGATGAGCGCGGATGCCGAAGCCGAATATGACCGTCGCATGGCGGAGCGCTGGAAAATCTCCCCACGCGCCAGCGTCTCGGACGTCGTCGATCACATCGATCATGTCGTGAAGACGATCGGCGTCGATCATGTCGGCATCGCCTCGGATTTCGACGGCGGCGGCGGCGTCACCGGCTGGGAAAATGCGGGCGAAACGCTGAATGTCACGCGCGAGCTTGTCCGGCGCGGCTATTCGGAAGCCGACATCGCGAAAATCTGGGGCGGCAACCTCCTGCGAGTTCTCGATGCGGTCGAAAAGGAAGCGGCGCGCCTCGCGAGGGGGTGAGGCGAGCGGCCGGCCCCGCTTGCCTTTCGCGCGCGCGCCTGACGGGCTTTGACGGCGCGGCGCCGGGGGTTCATTCTCGCCGCATGCAGACTTCGATCGGCGCGAAAGCCGCGCTCGCCGCGCTCTGGCTTTACAAGCGGACGCTGTCGCCGGCGTTTTACATCTTCGGGGCGCGCTGCCGGCATCTGCCGACCTGTTCTGACTACGCGGCGGGCGCATTCGCGCGCCATGGGCTCCATCGCGGCGGCTGGCTGACGCTGTCACGCCTGTGCCGGTGCCACCCCTTCGGTTCGCACGGCTTCGATCCGGTTCCGGCGACGACGCCCGATCACGGCTGGCGCCTCTGGCGCTATGGCGACTGGGCATGGCGGGAGCGCGGCGCAAGGCCGCCTGAGGCTTGACCTCAGCGCCGTGCTCATGGAACTGGCAGCGCCTTGGCCGCCTTCCGGATGACCTCCATGGTTTCGATCACTCTGCCCGACAATTCGGTCCGCCATTATGACGGCGCGGTCACCGGGACCGGCGTCGCCGAATCGATTTCGAAATCGCTCGCCAGGAAGGCGATCGCGATGCGGGTCAACGGCGAGCTGACGGACCTTTTCGAGGGGCTGACGCATGACGCGCGCGTCGAAATCGTCACGCGCGACGACCCCGAGGCGCTCGACATCATCCGCCACGACACGGCGCATCTGATGGCGCAAGCCGTGCAGGAGCTGTTCCCCGGCACGCAAGTGACGATCGGCCCCAATATCGAAGACGGGTTCTTCTACGATTTCGCAAGGGCGGAGCCGTTTTCAACCGACGACCTCGCCGCCATTGAAAAGCGCATGGCGGCGATCGTCGATGAAGACCGCCCGACGCGCCGCCAGCTGATGGCGCGCGAAGACGCGATCGCGCATTTCAAGGCGATCGGCGAGACCTACAAGGCCGAGATCATCGCCGATATTCCGGAAGGCGAGGAGATCAAAATCTACTGGCACGGGAACTGGCATGACCTCTGCCGAGGGCCCCATCTTCCGTCCACGAAGCATATCGGCAAGGCGTTCAAGCTGATGAAGGTCGCGGGCGCTTATTGGCGCGGCGATCACAGGAACGCCGTTCTCCAGCGCATCTACGGCACCGCCTGGCGCGATGAAAAAGAGCTCAACGCCTATCTGACGCGCCTTGAAGAGGCGGAAAAGCGCGACCATCGCCGGCTCGGCAAGGAGCTTGACCTCTTCCACTTCCAGCAGGAAGCGCAAGGGTCGGTCTTCTGGCACCCGAACGGCTTCCGCATCTGGCGCGCGCTTGAAGCCTATATGCGCCGCCGGATCGACGCCGCCGGCTATCAGGAGGTCAAGACGCCGCAGCTGATGGACGCGCGCCAGTGGGAGCAGTCGGGCCACTGGGGCAAATATCGCGAGAACATGTTCGTCGTTCCCGATGAAATTCCGTCCACGGATGACGGCGCGCCGGTGCTTTCGGGCGAAGCCGACCTGATGGCGCTGAAGCCGATGAACTGCCCGGCGCATGTGCTGATCGTCAAACAGGGCGTCAAAAGCTATCGCGACCTGCCGATCCGCCTCTTTGAGCATGGCTGCTGCCACCGCAACGAGCCGCATGGCGCGCTCCACGGCCTGATGCGCGTGCGCCAGTTCACGCAGGATGACGCGCACATCTTCTGCCGCGAAGACCAGATCGTCGACGAGGTGCAACGGTTCTGCCGCCTCGCCGATCGCGTCTATCGCGATCTCGGCTTTGAAAAATACGCGATCAAGCTGGCGCTTCGTCCCGCGAACCGGTTCGGCTCGGACGAGGATTGGGACAAGGCCGAGGCGGAGCTTCGCGACGCGGTCGCCGCCGCCGGACTCGCCGATGACGCGTATGGCTGGGAAGAGCTGCCGGGCGAGGGCGCGTTCTATGCGCCCAAGCTCGAATGGCACCTGACCGACGCGATCGGCCGGACCTGGCAGGTCGGCACGATCCAGTCCGATCGCGTGCTGCCGGCGCGCCTTGATGCAAGTTATGTCGCGGAAGACGGCGGTCGCCTTCGTCCGATCATGCTGCACCGGGCGATCTTCGGCAGCTATGAACGGTTCATCGGCATCCTGATCGAACATTACGCCGGCAAGCTTCCCCTTTGGCTGGCGCCGGTTCAGGCGGTCGTCGCGACGATCACGTCGGAGGCTGATGATTACGCCCGTGAGGCGGCGGCGCGCTTCGAAGCGGCGGGCCTGCGCGCGGAACTCGACATCCGCAATGAAAAGATAAACTACAAGGTGCGCGAACATTCGCTGGCGAAGGTTCCCGTGATCGCGGTCGTCGGCGCCCGCGAGGCGGCTGAGAAAAAAGTCTCGCTTCGCCGTCTCGGCAGCGAGAAACAGGAGAGTCTGACGCTCGAGGCCGCGCTCGCCGCGCTCGCCGTTGAAGCGACGCCGCCGGATCTGCGCGGGGCGTGACGGAGCCGGTGCGCTGCACGGCGTGGTTCAAAAGCGCGGCGGAGCGGCGAGGATGAAGCCGGCGACCCTCGACCGCGTCATCGACGGCGCATTTTTTCTGACGATGCCGCTCATGGCGTGGCTGGCGGTGTTCGGCCATCGCGGCGCGGTCATTGTCGCCGGGCTGCCGGCGCTCGCTATCGCGCTGCGTCCCGAAATCTGGCGCGAAGGACTGCCGCTCCTTGCGCCGTCGCGCGTCGCCGCCGGATCGCTGCCGCGCGCGGCGGTCGCCGCGCTCCTTTTCGCGCTATGGATCGCTGTCACCGGCTTCTGGTCGCCGACGCCGGGCGCATGGAAACTGGCGCTCGCCGTCGCCGGCTTCACGCTCGCCGGCGGCGCGCTCGTCCATGAGGCTTCGCGGGCGGCCGCCGCGCGGCGGCGGCGCATTGGCGTTCTCTTCGCGGGCGCCGTCACGGCGGCGGCGGCGGTCCTTCTCTTCGAGGGCCTCACCGGCGGCGCCTTGCGCGCCCTTGTTCCGCCAGCGGATCAATCGCCGCTCCGGTGGAAAGACACGATCGC
>DNZB01000291.1:4098-7215 GCA_003506635.1 Parvularcula sp. | reverse complement strand
GGCGCCGCGGCGCTGGCGTTATGGCGCCCGCGCGCCGTCATCATCGCGCTGGGGGCGCTGTTCATCGCCTCGCTGCTGGCCGCGCCGCTCTTTGCGTTCGCGCCCGCGGACGCCGTCCTCAGCGCAGAAAGTGCGCTTCTGCCGCCGTCCTGGGCGCAGCGCCTCAATCTCTGGACGGAAGCGGGCGAGCGCATCCTGGGCGGCTGTTTTCTTGCGGGGTGCGGCGCCGATTACGCGCGCGCCTGGGCGGCCGAAGGGACGATGATCGACGTGCCGGGCTCGCCCGTTGCGCTGATGGAAGCGCCCATCCATCCGCACAATCTCTTCCTGCAAATCTGGCTGGAGCTCGGAATTTTCGGCGTACTGACGATGGCGGGGGCGCTGTCGTTCGCGCTTCGCCGGCTGGCGTCGGTCGGCCTGCAAGGAGTTGCATTCGCGGCGATCGCCGGCGCGGCGGCGGCGGCTTACATATCGTTCATGTTGGAGGCGAGCCTGTGGCAGGCCTGGCGTCTCGCCGTTCTTTCGCTTGCCGCATTTGGGGGAACGCTGTCATATTCGCTTAACCGGTCAGGGCTTAGGTAGCGCGCCGGTTCTGTTGCGTTTGTTCCTTTCCCCGAGTTTGACGGCCCCCAGCGATCATGAGCGCCATTTCTGCGATCGTCGTGACGTATCACACCGGTCCGGTGCTCGCGCGCGCGCTTGATTCCTTGCGCCTGCAGGAGGGCGTGCGCGAGATCATTCTCGTCAATAACGGCAATCCGGACGGCGCCGTCGCGGCCGCGATCGGTTCGCAGGCGGACGGCCCGCCGATCCGCGTCGTCGACGGCCATGGCAATATCGGCTTCGCCTCCGCCTGCAATCTCGGGGCGCGCGCGGCGAGCGGGGATATCCTGCTCTTCATCAATCCGGATGCGATCATGCCGCCGGGCGGCGCCATGCGGCTCGCCTCGGACGGGGCGCGCCTTCAAGGGCCCTGGCTCATCGGCGCGAAGATCATCGACCCCGACGGCGGCGAACAGCGCGGCTCACGCCGCGCGACGCTGACCCCGTGGCGCGCCTTCGTCGAGGCGACGAAGCTTTACGCCCTCGCGCCGCGCCATCCCTATTTCCGCCGCTTCAACCTGCACGGGGATCCCTGCCCGAAGGAAGTGACGCCGATTCCGGTCATTTCGGGCGCCTGCTTCTGTCTGAAGCGCGCGGATTATTTCGCGATCGGCGGCATGGATGAACAGTATTTCCTGCATGTCGAAGACGTCGATTTCTGCCTGCGCTTCGCCAAGGCCGGCGGCGCGGTCTATTTCGACCCGCACGTGCCGGTCCTCCATTTCAAAAGCTCGAGCGAGGTTGACCCGATCATCGTCGATCTCCGCAAGACGATCAGCATGCGGCGCTATTTCCGCGCGCATTTCCTCGACCCCTATCCGGCGCCGTTCCTGTGGGTTCTCGGCTTCCTTCTGTGGGTCCAGTTCGGCTTGAAGACCGCGGCGGCGTTGATCGGGCGCGCGCTTCGGCCGGTCTTCGCCGCGGCGCCGCCGATGCGCGCGCCGGCGCGTCAGCTGCGCGCGAACCGGTAATCCGAAATCTCAAAGAGATAGAGCGTGCGCGCGCGCGTCGCGGTCATCGCCGCGACGCTTGTTCCAAGCGGCGTGACGGTCCCGAAGGCATTGTCGAGCGGCGCTGCGTCCGGGTTCGTCGTGACGTAGAGCAGCCTTTTCTCGCGCGCCGGATCGAACGCCTTGAAGGCTTCGTAGTGATTGTCGATCCGCTGGTTCGGATCCCAAGCGACGACCGGCGGTCCGGGGCGCGCATAATAGAGAAGGGCGCCCATGACCTCGCGATCGTCGGAGAGGATGGCGTCATAGCCCGCCGCCCGCCGTACGATCTCGGCGCCGTGGACGTCCCAGCCGCTGAGGCGCTTGAATAGGCCGCCGGCCCCCGCGGCGCCGGCGAGCGTCATGTTTGAAAAGCCGGTCAGGAACGCCGCGCCGGCGACGAGATGCAAGGCGAGGCTGGCGATCATCGCGCGGCGCGCCCATCGCGCATCCCTTGCAAACATCGCGGCGGCGATGACGGCGGAGGGATAGGCGACGGCCGCCCAGTTCGCATGCGCGCGCGCGATGAAGGCCTGCGCCGAGACGATCAGCAAGGCGGGCGCTGCGAAGGCGAGGAGAAAGCGCAAGCGGCCGGCCGTCTCGCCGCCGCCGCGAATCGCCGCCGCGCCGGCGGCGATCATCAGGACAAGGAGGATCGGCCCCGCGACGCCGAACTGGTCGCCCAGGAATTTGACGAGCTTGTCCGGGTGTCCGGCGCCGGCGGCCCAGTTGGCGTTGGCGGCGGTGTGGGCGATCGTCTGGAAGCTGTTGCCGGCGTTCCAGAAAAGGTTCGGCGCCAGCAGCGCAAGGGCGAGGCCGGCGGCAAGCAGCGCGGGCGCGGATCTCAGCGCGCGCCGCCGCGCCGGCGACAGGGCGAGGGCGAGCGCCGCGCCGGGCGGAAAAAACAGCATCGCGTATTTGGAAAGCAGCCCGAACCCGATCGCCGCGCCGAGAAGCGCGGCGACGGCGAAACGCCGTTTTTCATCCGCGTCCGTCAGCCGCGCGAAGAAATAAAGCGCCGCTGACCAGAAGAAGAGAAGCGGCCCGTCGGTCGTGACGAGCGCCGCGGAAAGGAAAACGCCCGGCATGGTCAGCCAGGCAAGACCGGACCAGAACGCCGTCCGCTCGTCGGCAAGGCGCCGCGCCGCAAGGAACAGGAAGATCCCCGCCCCAAGCTGGAAGAACGGCGCGGAAAGCCGCACCGCCCATTCGGCGTCGCCGAAGATCGCGGTCGTCGCGGCGATCGCCCAGGCGATGAAGGGCGGCTTTGAATAATAGCCGAAGGCGGGCGTCTTGCTCCAGAACCAGTATTGCGCCTCATCCGGGCCGAGATTGGGATCGCCGGCGACCAGCGCGATGACGCGCACCGCCGTCAGCGCGAGCGCCAGCGTCAAGAAGCGCCGCAGCGCCGTTGAGAAGAAAAACGCGGTCACGGGGCGGGGGCGCTTTCAGCCTTTTTGAAAATCGTCAATGTGACGGCGTCGCCCTTTGAATAGTTGAAGCCGGCGATGTCCGCGACTCTTTC
>DNZB01000291.1:1188-3774 GCA_003506635.1 Parvularcula sp. | reverse complement strand
GCCCCGCCGGTGTCGATCAGGGCGTCCGCCGCCGCCGCGCCGTCGCCAAGCCGCGTTTGCGTTCCAAGAAGAAAAACGGCCGAAGGCTCATGAAAGCCGGCGAGCGCGGTCGGCGCGGCGCCGTCGCGCAAGGCGTGAAGCCCGGCGCGGTCGAGCGCCGCGGAAAGGCGCGGCGCGACGGCGAGCGGGGTCAGCGACGGCAGCACGCCGCCAAGGAGCGTCAAGGCGAGCAGCGCGCCGGCGGGGGCGGCGATCGCGGCGCCGCCGGGCGCGTCGCCCTGCCAGAAGCGGGCGGCGGCGAAAAGCGTCAGCGCCGCAAGGATCGCCGCGGCGATGATCGCCGCGACATTGGCGAGGCCGAACGCGACGGGCGCTCCGGCGACCGCCGCCGCCAGCGCAAGACCGGCGAGGGCGTAAACCGCCGCGCCCATGCGCCACAGGGCGCGCGGCGATGATGGCGCGTTGCAGGCGGCGATCGCGCACAGCCCGGCAAGCGCCGGCAGCATCGGCAGAACGTAATGCGGCAGCTTCGTCGCGGTGAGTTCGAAAATCAGCCAGCCGGGCGCGAGCCAGCTTAGCAGAAACCAGACCGGGAACGCGCGCCGGCCTTCGAACGCCGCGTAAAGCCCGGCGGGCGCAAGCGCGATCAGCGGCCAGGCGAGAAAGGGCGCCAGCGCCAGATAATAGCCGGGCGGCCCGCCATGGCTTTCTTGCGCCGCGCCGACTTTGGCGAGCATGTCGGCGCCGACGGCCTCTGTGAAGAACCGCCCCTCGGTCGCGGCGGCGATCGCAAAGGCCCAGGGGCCGATCATCAGGGTAAGGATCAAAATGCCGGGCAGGGGCCTCAGCGCCGTCAGCGGCCGCGTCTCGGGGAAGCGCCAGGCGATCATCAAGATCGCGGGCGCGATGACGAGAATGATGATCGGTCCCTTGATGAGGACGCCGGCGCCGATGGCGACCCAGAAGAGCATCGCTGACCAGAGGCCCGGTCGCTTTCCAGCGCGCGCGGCGCTCAATAGATGGGCCAGCGCCGCCGCCGCGCCAGTGACGCAGGCGAGCAGCAGCGCATCCGTCTTGGCGATGAAGGACTCGGCCGCGAAGACCGGCGAAGCGGCGAGCAACAGCGCCGCAAGGAGCCCCGCCGCCGGATCCGTCAGCCGCGCGATCGCGCAATAGGTGAAGACAGCGGCGAGCGCCGCGCCGAGGATCGACGGCAAGCGCCAGGCCCAGATGGCGCGCGCCTCAGGCTCTGAAAACGCCGCGACGCTCGCGGCTTGCAGCCAATAAGCGCCGGCCGGCTTCTTGTTGCGCTCGTCTTCCTGAAAGCGGATGACGATGAAATCCCCGCTTTCGAGCATCTGCGCGGCGGCTTGCGCAAAGCGCGCCTCGTCGCGGTCCAGCGGCGGCAGGCTGAACGCCCCGACGATTCCGGCGAGCGCCGCGACAAGCGCGATCAGCCCCAGCCGCCGCGCCGCGGCAAAGGGCGCGCGGTCCGTCAGAAAACTTCCCGTTGTCATGCAGCGCGGAGAATAGGGGCGGTTGCGGATGAAGTCCCCTCTTTGCCTCCCCGCAAGGGGGAGGTGAAGGAAAAATCGGGAAACTAGCCCGCCCCGTTGCATTCCCCCGCATTTCCGCGAACAACGCCCGCGGTTCGCGGGCAAGGACAGCGCGTTGCCTCCATTCTCCTCACCGGCGCCGGTTTTCGGCCTCTCCCGCACCCGCGCGCCGGGCGCGCCGGCGCTCAGCGTCGTCGCGCCGATGTATGACGAGGAAGGCGGGGCGGAGGCGCTGATCGCTGAAATCGCCGCCGCGCTCGCCGCGATCGAGCACGAAATCATCGCCGTCGATGACGCCAGCCGCGACGGCACGCGGGCGGCCCTTTCGCGCGCCGCCGCGGCGACGCCGACGCTGCGGGTCCTGGCGCATGGCGCGAATGCCGGCCAGAGCCGCGCGGTCCGCACCGGCGTCCTCGCCGCGCGGGCGCCGGTCATTGTCACGATCGACGGCGACGGCCAGAACGATCCGGCGGATATTCCAGCGCTTTATGCGGCGCTGACGCGCGCCGATGCGCCGCCGCTTCTCGCGATGGTCGGCGGCGAGCGGGTCAATCGCCAGGATCCGGCGTCGAAAAAGCGCGCCTCGGCGCTCGCCAACCGCATCCGCCGCCGCCTGCTCGATGACGGCGCCGCCGATACCGGGTGCGGGCTCAAGGCGTTCTGGCGAGAGGCGTATTTACGGCTCCCCTATTTCGATCACAGTCACCGCTATCTGCCGGCTTTGATGCGACGGGAGGGGTTCGAGACCGAATTCCTGCCCGTGAACCACCGCGCCCGCCGCCACGGCGCGTCGAAATACACCAATTGGGGCCGCCTTGCGGTTGCGTTTCGCGATCTTGCGGGCGTGGTGTGGCTGAAAGCCCGCGCCCGCTTTCCCGTCACCATTTCAGAGCTAGAGCCCGGCCCCGGCTATGGTAAGAAGCCGTGACGTGAAACAGCGCCAGCCCCGGGGGGCCCGTGCGCGAGGGAGTTCGGCCGCCATGGCGTTGCAAGTGTTTCCCCTTCTGACCATCAGCCTCATCATCTACGC
>DNZB01000291.1:546-857 GCA_003506635.1 Parvularcula sp. | reverse complement strand
AATCTGCCGATGTATTCCGGCGATGTCTGGCGGGTGACGTGGGGAACCTTGTTCCTCGTCGGCTCGATCGGTCTTCTCTTCGTCGAACTTATCCGCTCGACCCGGGTCGGCACGGCGTCGATCACCAACCACCTCCTGTCGTTCCTCGTCTTCGTCGTCGCGCTTCTTCTCTTCATCCTCGCGCCGGGCTTCGGGAACTCGACCTATTTCCTCTTTCTCGCGATGGCGTTCCTCGACCCGATGGCGGGCCTTGTCGTGACGACCGTCGCTGCGCGCCGCGACCTTGCGGTCGGCGACGTGTCGGGCGCGGC
>DNZB01000291.1:0-245 GCA_003506635.1 Parvularcula sp. | reverse complement strand
TAGGCGAGCTTGTCGACGCAGAGCGCCTTGCGATGGCGCAAGGCCGCATCGGCGCGCCGGTAGGTTTCGGCCGCCTCAAATCGGGACAGCGTCTCGCCGTTCTGGCGCAGCCTCAAACGCAAGGCGGGGCGCAAAACCGCGCGCCCCGGCGGTTTCGTCAGCACCATGAGGGATTGAGACTCGCGCGCCATGCGCAAGGGAAGGCAAAAGCTTTGCCGGTCGCCGCGCGCTTTCATCGCCTCCCC
>DNZB01000280.1:2907-3130 GCA_003506635.1 Parvularcula sp. | reverse complement strand
ATCTCGGCTTCACCGACGCGATCAGGCAAATTCATCCCGCAAGGACGCTTTACACATTCTGGGACTATCAGGGGGGCGCCTGGGAGAAAGACCACGGGGTGCGCATCGACCACCTTCTCCTGTCGCCGCAGGCCGCAGACCGCCTTAAAGACGCCGGCGTCGATCGCGGCGAGCGCGCGAAGGAAAAACCCTCGGACCATGCGCCGGTCTGGGCGGTGCTGTC
>DNZB01000280.1:0-2544 GCA_003506635.1 Parvularcula sp. | reverse complement strand
ATTTGCACCGGGCCGGAATTGAGATTGCGCAGCTTGTCGAGTTTCGTCGCGGCCGCTTCGGGCCTCGTCATGCGTTCCCAGCCGATCTCCAGAATGACGTCGCCGGGCTGAAGAACGATCGCCGCCGGGCTGTCAGGATCGACCGCCGTGACGACGACGCCGTCGATATCGGGGGCGAGGCCGAAAGACTGGACGACATCGGCGGTCGGGCGCTCAAGCGTCAGGCCCGAGGCTTTGAGGCCGCCGGCGCGCGGTCCGGGCTGGGACGCAAGGACGCGCGTCTCGCGGCGATCGACCGTCACCTTGAGGATCACCCGCTTGCCGCCGCGCATGACCGTCATCGGCACGGTCGCGCCGACCGGGGTGTCGGCGACGGCGCGCGTCAGATCGCGCACGCTGTTCACCGGGCGCTTGTTGAAATCGAGAATGATATCGTTCGGCTGTACGCCGGCGACAAGCGCCGGGCTGTTCGGCCGCACGACCGAAACGACGGCGCCGCGCGGGCGATCGAGCCCGAGTTCCGTCGCGAGTTTCGGCGTCATTTCATCAATCGACACGCCAAGCCAGCCGCGCCGCGTTTCGCCATGCGTCAGCAATTGATCGACAACGACGCCGGCAAGGTCCGCCGGCACGGCGAAGCCGACGCCGACCGAACCGCCCGTCTGCGAATAGATCGCGGTGTTGATGCCGATGACCTTGCCCGTCATGTCGAACAGGGGGCCGCCGGAATTACCGCGGTTGATCGCGGCGTCGGTCTGGATGAAGTCGTCGAAATTGCCGGCGTCGATGTCGCGGTTCCGCGCCGAGATGATGCCGACGGTCACCGTGCCGCCGAGGCCGAACGGATTGCCGATCGCCAGCACCCAGTCGCCGACGCGCGCGGTGTTTGAATCCCCGAACGTCACGAAAGGCAGTTTCGGGGGCGGCGCGTCGAGTTGCAGCACCGCAAGGTCAGTCTCGCGATCAACCGCCTTGATCGACGCTTTGAGTTCGCGTCCGTCGTTCAAAGTGACGGTGATGTCGTCCGCGTTGTCGATGACGTGGTTGTTGGTGACGACGATCCCCTTCTGATCGACGATGAAGCCTGAGCCGAGCGAAACCGCCTGCGGCGAGAATTTCTTCTGGATCTGCGGGTCAGCGCCCGCGCCTTGCCCCTTTACCTTCTGGGCGGAGGAGATGTTGACGACCGCCGGGGACAGCCGCTCGGCGAGGTCGGCGAAACTCTCCGGCGTCCCGCGCGGCGCGACCGCCGCCGCTGTCGCCGGCGCGGTCAACAGAACTGATGCCGCCGCCGCGGCCGCCAAACCCTTGATCAACGCCATACCCTTCGCCTCGCGCCCCGCGCCCGGTCGCGCCGGGCCCCGATCCTGTACCGGGAAAAGGCTACCGTAAATTCAAGGAGCGGCAAAGGGCGGGTACAGGGGCGATTCCCTCCCTTGAAAAGGGAGGGAAGGTCGCGCTCCGCGTCGCCCTACCGCCGCCCCTTAACATTATTGAGGTAGCGCAGGAATTCGCTGTCCGGCGAAAGAAGGATCGTCGAATCGCCCTTCCGGAGCGCTTCCTCATAAGCGAGCAGCGACCGGTAGAACGCGAAGAATTCGGGGTCCTTGCCATAGGCGGCGGCGAAGACGGCGTTGCGCTCAGCGTCGGCCGCGCCGCGCAGCTTTTCCGATTCCTCCGTCGCCTTGGCGCGGATTTCCGTCGCTTCGCGGTCGGCTTGGGCGCGGATTTTCTGCGCTTCCTCGTTGCCTTGCGCGCGGAACTGCTGGGCGAGCTGATTGCGCTCGGCGATCATGCGCTGGAAGACCGCCTGGCTGTTCTGCTGGGGAAGATCGGCGCGGCGGATTTTGACGTCGATGATCTCGATGCCGATGTCGCGCGCGCTCGCCCCGAGCAGTTCGCGGATGCGGACCATCAGCGCGTTGCGGCGCCCAGAAACGATGTCGTCGACCGGCACTTCGCCGAGCACGCGGCGCACGGTCTGGTTCATTTGCGTCTTGAGGCGCAATTCGCCGCCGTCGATCGCGCGCACGGTCTGGTAGAACTGCTGCGGATTGACGATGCGATAGCGCGCGAAGGCGTCGACGAGCAGGCGTTCCTGATTGGCGGCGATGACTTCAAGCGCGTCCTGATCGAGCTCGCGGTTGCGGTTGTCGATCATCACGACGTTCTGCACGAACGGCGCCTTGAACTTCAGCCCGGCCTCGCGGTGCTCGGCGACCGGCGCGCCGAATTGCAGGACGATCGCCGAATTCGACTCCGACACGATGAAGGCCGAATTGGCGAGAATGACGAGCGCGGCGACGACGAGAACCAGCGCCGCTGCGAGAGAATTTCCGCGCATTATTGGGACGCCTTCTTGTTGAGTTCGTTGAGCGGCAGATAGGGCACGACGTTCTGTCCGCCGTCCTCCATGATGATCTTGTTCATCGGCCCCAAAACGCGCTCGGCCGTTTCGAGATACATGCGCTGGCGCGTCACTTCCGGCGCCTTGGCGTATTCGGCGTAGATGGCGTCGAAGCGGCTCGCCTGGCCGCGCGCGTC
>DNZB01000105.1:677-3756 GCA_003506635.1 Parvularcula sp. | reverse complement strand
AGGAGCGCCGGTCGGCGAACTGGTGGGTTCGCCACAACCCGCTTCCCACAAGTCGCCCTTAGTCAGGAAGACCGCGCCGTTCAGCTTCGCCTGAATGATCAACCGATTTTCACCTGTTCGCTCTGGCGTGGAAAACGGCATTAGATCAACATCGATCTCAGTGACGCCCTGAGAGTTGTTTAAGAGCCAGACGTCCACCGCTGATGCGTTTGACGCTGAGACCTTTGTTCCGGATTTTCTTGCTGGAAACGATGCTGAAGCAACAATCGCTCCATTCGATCCCTTCATTGTCACCTTTACGGTATGGTCAAACGGAATTGCCAGATTAGAACTTGAAAAATCGAGCGACAAGGCAGCCGCGCCGCCGCTATTCATGAGGCTTGACGTTAAAAAACTTCCTTTAATCCGCACCCCAAGGCCACAACTGGCTGACGCTGGCGGTCCAGACGAATTCGGATCATCCACCGCTCCAGTCGAGCAAACGCGGTCGGCTGGAAATCTATCTTCGACGGTTATCGAATTTACGCACCCCCCCCGATCGCGCAAATCGAAAGCATGAGGGGAGTAGAAAGTTTAACTGGCATAGTTATCGCACCTTCTCTTGAAATTGTGCGCAAGAATTGAAGTCCTTTTTCTTTTCATATTAATCATAGACTCGTTACCCTGTCAATCAGCACCTAAGTAAAATGTGCGCCCCCTCTTTCTACGCCCGATCGCGCGACTATTTTGCGTTTTCGCTGGAATTCTGCTTTTCCTCATTGTCTCTGCGGCGTTCGAGCAAAATCTGCGACCGCCTTCGACGAACAGAGTCTGCTCGTTGAAGAGGGTCGCGACGAGCAATCCGAGAAAAATGGGCTGCATCGGCGACATCTTCCGGATCGCCGACGCGGCCAAGCGCATCCCATTGCTGCATCCAGATTTCCGATTGCCGCCGGCCCCGCGCTGGCGATAAAAGCCGCGCCATGACGCTCCCTGCCCGCCCTCTCCCGCCCGGCAACGGGTTTTCGGCCGCGAACCTCATCAACATATCCGATGTCGCCGACGCGGAGGCGGCGCTCATCCTCGATCTTGCCGAGCATTACGCAGGCTGTCTCCGCCGCGGCGAGCGCCCGGCGCAGCGCCTCGCCGGCAGGACGCAGATCAATCTTTTCTTCGAGGATTCGACGCGCACCAATTTGAGCTTTGAACTCGCCGGCAAAAAGCTCGGCGCCGATGTGCTCAATGTGCCGGTCGCCGCCTCCTCGGTGAACAAGGGCGAGGCGCTCATTGACACCGTGCAGACGCTCGCCGCGATGGGCGCGCATGTCGTCATCGTCCGCCACAAGGAGCCGCGCGTCCATTCTGAGCTCGCGCGCCGCATCGCCTGCCCCGTCATCAACGCCGGCGACGGCGTGCGCGAACACCCGACGCAGGCCCTTCTCGACGCGGCGACGATCCGCTCGGCGTTCGGGCGCATCGAGGGTCTCGTCGTCGCGATCTGCGGCGATATCAGACACAGCCGCGTCGCCGCTTCGGGCGCGGAACTTTTGCTGCGCATGGGCGCTGAGGTGCGGTTTGTCGGCCCCGCTCCCCTGATGCCGGACGCGGCGCAATTCCCGCAGGTCAAACGTTTCGCATCGCTTCGCGAAGGTCTCGCCGGGGCCGACATCGTTATGGGCCTGCGCATGCAGTTCGAGCGCATGGAGGGCGACGGGCGCGCGCTCGCGCAGGGCTATTTCGAAGAGTTCGGCCTGACTCATCAAACGCTGCGCCTCGCGAGACCAGGCGCGAAGGTGATGCATCCGGGGCCGATGAACCGCGGCGTTGAAATCGACGGCGCGCTCGCCGACGACGAGGCGCATTCGCTGATCCTGAAGCAGGTTTTCTACGGCGTCGCGACGCGCATGGCGGTGCTTGACGCCCTGGTGACTAGGGGAACCGATCAATGACCATCCTCCTCGCGGCCGTCCTCGGCTATCTCCTCGGCTCGGTTCCCTTCGGCCTCGTCATCACCAAGGCGGCGGGGCTCGGCGACATTCGCGCCATCGGCTCGGGCAATATCGGCGCGACGAATGTGCTCCGTACGGGGAGGAAAGACCTCGCCGCCGCGACGCTCCTTCTTGACAGCGGCAAGGGCGCGATTGCGGTTCTCATCGCCCAGGCGCTCAGCTGGCCGCCGGAAGTCGCGGGCGCGGCGGCGTTTCTCGGTCATTGCTTCCCGGTCTGGCTGAAATTCAAGGGCGGCAAGGGCGTCGCGACCTTTCTCGGCACGCTCCTCGCGCTGTGGCTTCCGGCGGGCGCTTTCGCCTGTGCGATCTGGCTCGCCTGCGCTTTCCTGTTCCGGTTTTCCTCGCTCGCCGCGCTGATCGCCGCGGCGGCCTCGCCGCTTGCCCTGTTCGCCATGGGAAAACCGTCCTATGCGATCGCCGCGCTGTTCATGACCGCGCTCATCTTCATCCGCCACCGCGCGAATATCGAGCGGCTGATGAAAGGCGAAGAGCCCAGGATCGGCGCAAAAAAGGCGCCCGCGTGAGGAATTACGGACAAACGTCGCAGCGCCGTTTCCGCGCCCTGAAAAAAGCAGAAACGGCGTGAGGCCCATGCTCCCGCTTTCTGATCGCGAGCGCCTTGACTGGCTGCGGCTCATCCGTACCGAGACGATCGGGCCGGTGACCTTCGCGCGCCTTGTCGATCGCTACGCCACGCCGGCGCGCGCGCTTGATGCGCTGCCCGGCCTCGCGGCGAAAGCCGGGCGGCGCGGACCGTTGAGCCCTTTCCCCCTCGCCGACGCGGAGGCCGAGCTTGCCCGCGCCGGCGCATGCGGACAGCGGCTGATCGCGCGCGGCGAGCCTGATTACCCAAAGCCGCTTGCCGAAATCCCGGACGCGCCGCCGGTCATTTATGTGCGCGGCCACGCCGGGCTTTTCGACAGGCCGGGGGTCGCGGTCATCGGCGCGCGCAACGCTTCGGGCGTCGGGCGCAAGCTGGCGCGGCTCATCGCCGAGGGCCTTGGCGCGGCGGGCGTTGTCGTCGTCTCGGGCCTTGCGAGGGGCATCGACGGCGCGGCGCATGAGGCCTCGCTGAAGACCGGAACGATCGC
>DNZB01000105.1:0-405 GCA_003506635.1 Parvularcula sp. | reverse complement strand
GTCGTCGCCGGCGGCGCTGATGTAATCTACCCGCCCGAGCACGACATGCTGACGGCGGCGATTGCTGAACGGGGCGCCATCGTCTCCGAGCAGCCGCCCGGCGCGCAGCCGGCCGCGCGCGATTTCCCGCGCCGCAACCGGCTCATCTCCGGCCTGTCGCGCGGGGTTGTCGTCGTCGAGGCCGCCGCCCGCTCCGGCACGCTCATCACGGCGCGCTTCGCGCTGGAGCAGGGGCGCGAGGTCTTCGCCGTGCCGGGGTCGCCGCTCGACCCGCGCTGTCAGGGCGCGAACAAACTGATCCGCGACGGCGCGACGCTGGTCGAGACGGCTGAGGATATTCTCGCTGTCCTCGCCGAACAGAACCGGGCGGTGCGCGAACCGGCGCGCGATCTTTTTTCGTGGAAC
>DNZB01000245.1 GCA_003506635.1 Parvularcula sp. | reverse complement strand
TTCACCGCTTTGTGCGGCAAGGTTCCATACTCGATTGTCGCACTTGCTTGCCGCCTGGCGGCGGCGATTCCCTTTTGGCGGTCCGGCCAATCGAAAATCGAGGGCGCGGATTTGTTCGGGATAAAATTCGAATTGTTTTCCCTTAAAGCCTCGAAGGTCTACCTCTTCCAGGAGGAGTTCGGCTTTCCTGAAGCCATCGCGCCCGCTGCGGCGCAAATGGCGGCGCTCGGCGAAAATCTATTGCCGCCGCTGCTCGTGTTCGGCCTGTTGACGCGCTTCGGCGCGCTCGGGCTTCTTATCATGACCGCGGTCATCCAGTTTTACGTCTTCCCGGAGGAGCTGCTGAACCCGGACGGCAACTGGGCGATGCACTTGCAATGGGCGGCGCCGCTGCTGGTCGTCCTGCAACGCGGCCCCGGGGCGATATCGCTCGACAGCCTGCTCGGAAAAAAGCGCAAATGAACGGCGCCGGCGCGCAGCGGGCGCGGGGCGAAGCAACGCCCTCACCCTCTGAGCGAAAAGCACTCTCCGTCTTCGGCGATTTCAACCGGGCCGTCATAGGCGGCGCGGATCGCCTTGCGGCCCGCGCGCCAGTCATCGAGCGCGCGTTTCATGTTGTGCGACAGCACGAGCCGCTTCGCCCCAAGGGCGGCCGCCATGTCGCCAATCGACGCCGGGTCGCGATGCAGGCCGCGCGGCTGGCCCTTCGCGCCCGATATGGCGTGATGCGCAATCAGGAGGTCAGGACGTGCGCCGCCAAGGGCTTGCTCGAATCCTTCGCTGAAGGCGCTTTGATCGCCGGCGAAGACGACCGAAGCGCCGTCGATCGATACGGCGAAGGCAAGCGCCGGCACGTCGCCGTGATTGACTGGAATGGCCCTCACTCCGATTTCGTCATGCGTGAAGGCGATTGCTTCGCCTTCGCCGGTCGCGTCGATCTCCACCGGCGAAATGCGAAAGCCGTCGCTGTCGACGTCGAGCAGCCGCGAGAGGTAGCGATAAGCGCCGTTCCTGGCGTCGAAATGCGCCGCGAGAAATTCCGCAATGCCCGGGAAAACGGCGCCCGCCGAGGGGCCGACCACGCGCAGGGGCGCCGACGCGTCGTCAAACGAGGCGCTCTTCAGCAGGGCCGCGAGATCGCTGACATGATCGGCATGCAAGTGGCTTATCAATATGGCGTCGAGCGTCGTCATCCGGGCGCCCGCCGCGCCGAAGCGCTGGAAGACCCCGCCGCCAGCGTCGATCAGCAGCCGCGCTTGGCCATCGACCCAGAGAAGATATCCGGCGCTTGCGCGCGCGTCATCCGCCAGCGGTCCGCCGGAGCCGAGCACTTGAACCGCAACCCGCCCAGGGCACGTTGCGGTCGCCGGCGTTGCCAGCGCGGCGCAAAACGCCGATATGATAAAGGCAGTTTTGAAACGCACGGGCCTTGCTCCTTCTTGAGCGGCGTAGTGACTGACGATTCGGCGGCAGCGACGCACGGCCTGAAAAACTAGACAGCAAGAGGTGGGACCATGTCAAAATTGATGCAGCACGGGCCGGCGTTCCTTCTGGCGGCGTTTCTCGTGTTCATGGGGATTCAGAAGTTCGGCGCGGAGAACATCATCTTCGCGACGATCGCGGAGCGCTCGGGCATATCCTTGTTCGAACCGGCAGTGCGCATGGCGACCGGGGTCGGGGAGATTCTGGCGGCGGCTCTCCTGCTGATCCCTGCAACGCGCCTTCTTGGCGCCCTTGGCGCGCTCGCCGTCATCGGCGGCGCCATTGTTTTTCACCTGTCGCCGTGGCTCGGCGTAAACGTCGCAATGGCGCCCGGCGCCGCGCCTTCGCCGATGTTGTTCATCATGGCGATCGCCTTTTTCCTGCTGTCGGGTCTGGTTCTGATTCAAACCCGCGCGCGCCGGCGTTGAGCGCCGTCGTTTCGCATTATCCGGGCGCCCTATGAATCTCTTTCCGTCCTTGCCGGAAACGCCGCATCTTGCCGATGTCTACAAGCGCTTTCCCGAGCATGTAAAACCGCTGCTTGAATATCACGATCGTCTCCTTCGCGGTGAAAGCCCGCTCTCCGTCGGCGAACGCGAATTGATCGCCGCCTATGTTTCCGGGCTTAACGCCTGCGGCTTCTGTTACGGCGCGCACAAGCTCTATGCGGACATCTTCGGATTTGACGCGCAGATCGTCGAGCAAATGGTCGCCGATCTTGAATCGGCGCCGATCGATTCGAAATTGAAGCCGTTGCTGCGTTACGCGGCCAAGCTGAAAAATCTTCCGCCGCAATTGACGCCAGACGACGCCAAGGCGGTGTACGACGCCGGATGGTCCGAGCGCGCATTGTTCGATACGATCCAGATCGCCGCTCTCTTCAATTATATGAACCGGATCATTGAGGGGACGGGCGTTTCGTTCGATTACGATGCAAATCCGCCCACTCCGGAAGAGCGCGCGTTCAGGCGGACGCGAAGCTACTCCGATTTTGGCAAGGCTCTTGGTATCGACTGATCGCGGACGTCAACGGCTCGACGTGCCGCGTTTGCGCGCCGCGAAATACATGCAGGATGCGGCAAGCGCCGCCACGACGGCGATGAAGAGCACGATTGCGTCGGCGACGATGCTGTGATCCATGACTTTCGCATTCCTTTTGCCCGCTTCGGTTTATTCTTACGCTTGCCGCGTCGCGGCGGCCAATCACCGCTGATCACGCTCGCGCGCCTTACCGATAACATGCTCGTTATCGAGGTTTACCGGCGACCTCCTTGATCCTTGCGCCCCGGAAACGGAAAATCGTCCGCAAATGCATCCGACAAAGCGATTTCGCGCTC
>DNZB01000288.1:2280-2704 GCA_003506635.1 Parvularcula sp. | reverse complement strand
GCCGCCCGGCCGCTGACATTCCGGCGATCACGGCCGTTTTCCTTTTGCATCGGCGCGGAATTCGCTAGGAACCCCCGAACGCCCTCATCGCCGGACAGAACCGGCCAACTTTCGCGTCCTGATCGCCGCCCATGGGTCTACTTGACCGCTATATCCTCCGGACGGTCCTGACCCCGCTCGCGCTGGCGCTCGCCGTCGCGGCGATGCTGCTGATGATCGAGCAGATGCTGCGGCTTTTTGACTTCGTCCTCGCCGAGCAGGGCCCGGTCGATGTCGTCTGGCGGATGCTGGCCAATCTTGTCCCCCATTACCTCAGCCTTGCTTTGCCGCTCGGCGCTTTCCTCGGGGTCATGCTCGCCTTCCGGAACCTTTCGATGTCGAGCGAGCTCGACGCGATGAACTCGTCCGGCGCGTCGATCGCCCG
>DNZB01000288.1:0-2238 GCA_003506635.1 Parvularcula sp. | reverse complement strand
ATCGAGCAGATGCTGCGGCTTTTCGACTTCGTCCTCGCCGAGCAGGGCCCGGTTGATGTCGTCTGGCGGATGCTGGCCAATCTTGTCCCCCATTACCTCAGCCTTGCTTTGCCGCTCGGCGCTTTCCTCGGCGTCATGCTCGCCTTCCGGAACCTTTCGATGTCGAGCGAGCTCGACGCGATGAACTCGTCCGGCGCGTCGATCGCCCGGCTGTTGCGCCCGGTGTTCGCGCTCCTCTTCGTTCTCGCGGCGTTCGATTTCCTGCTGGTCGGCTATATCAAGCCCTATGCGCGCTACGAATACGACAAGATCCGCTTCGACGTGACGTCGGGCGCGCTCGGCATCAAGATCCCGCAAGGAGAATTCGTCGACATCACCGACAAGGCGACGATCCGGCTCGGCAGCGTCGATGCGGCGACAAGGCAGGCCCAGGATATCTTTCTTGAACTCCTTGAAGATGACGGGCGGCGCACGATCATCACCGCCGCCTCCGGCGGGATTTCGACGACGCCCGATATTTCGAGCCTGCTTCTGCGCATGGGTAAGGGGCGCCAGCTTTTCATCGATGCGGCGGGCGAGCGCACCCAGTCCCTCGATTTCGAAAGCTTCGACCTTGAGGTCGCGCTGCCCGCGATCGCCCGCTTTCGCGCGCGCGGTGTCGGTTCGCAGGCCGATGAAGCGAGCTTTTCGGAGATTTTGACCCGCGTGAACGACACGTCGGTTCGCGGCGCGGCCGATTGGTACGCCTACCGCGGACAGCTGCACTGGACGATTCTTCACCCGCTGACCTTTCTCGTCCTGCCGATCCTCGCGGTCGCGATGGGCGTTTCGGGGCGCCGGCAGGCGTCGAACCTGAAGCCGATCGCCGGCGTCGCGATCTTGATCGTCTATCACGAGCTGCTTGAAGAATGGGGGCTCGTCACCGCAAGCCTTGGCCAGCTTTCGCCCTATATCTCGATGTGGGGGCTTCTTGCGCTGTTCATCGGCGTCAGCGTCTGGCTCTATCGCGGTTCGATCGATCGGGCGCGGTCGGCGAAGGTGATGGCGCGCGGCGAGGACGATACCGTCCGCCTGCCCGCCCCCGGTTCGCTCGCCGGCGAAGCGCTCCGGCGGGGCGCGGCGCAATGATGGGGCTGGACGGGGTTTTCACCCGCTATGTCGGGCGATTGTTCATCGTCCGCTTCGCCGGGCTCCTGCTCTTCTTCGTCATCGTCCTGCAGATGCTCGACCTCCTAAACCGGTCGGAGGCGATCAACGCAGCGGCCGGCGCCGGGCCGGAATCGATTGCGCGCTATATCGCGCTGCGGGCGCCGCAGATCGCCAGCCAGTTCACCCCCTTTGCGGCGCTTCTGGCGATCGTCGTCACGCTTTCATCGCTCAATCTTTCGAGCGAGATCGCCGTGATGCGGGCGGCGGGAATGTCGATCCACCGCGTGTTGCGCCCGATCGGCGCGGCCTGCCTCGTCATCGCGATCGCGCATTTCGTATTTCACGAAGGCCTGGTCGTCCCGCGCACCGCCGAGCTTGAATATTGGGAGGCGAACAAGTTCGAGGTCGGCCTGAAGCACGACGCCTCGACGCGCACCAATCTGAAGCTTCTGCTGGAGGGCGAGATCGTCGCAGCGGCGAGCGCGGCGCGCACCGATGAGGGCGTCCGGCTCTCCGGCGTCACCGTCTACGAGCTTGACGCCGCGGGCCTTGCAGAGCGCATCATCGAAGCGCGCGCTGCGCTGTTCACTGGCGGCGGCTGGCGCCTTATCGACGCCAAAACGCCGGGCCCGGAAAGGGCGAGCGCCAGCGTCGCCTCGATGCCATGGAAGACGAGCCTTGACCCCGAGACCTTGTTCGCGTTGTCGCTCAATCCCGACCGCGCCGGCATGGCGGCGCTGGTCCGCCAGATCGACCAGCTTGACCGCGACGGCGCGGATGCCGGCGCGGCGGTGACCTCGCTCCTCAGCCGGTTTTCAACGCCCATGGCGACCCTCATCATGCCGCTTCTCGGCGCGATCGCCGGCTTCGGCGTCAGCCGTCAGGGCAACCAGCTTGTCCGTGCGTCCGCGGGCGCGGCGCTCGGCTTTTTGTATTTCGTGTTCGAAAATCTGATGCTCGCCGTCGGCAAGCTCGGCGCGATCCCTCCGATGCTGGGGGCGTTCTTTCCGCTCGCGCTTTTTCTGGTGGTCGGGTTCGCCATTCTGCTGGCGATGGAGAATTAGCGCGTAGGGATTAGGGATTAGGGAT
>DNZB01000306.1:10253-11083 GCA_003506635.1 Parvularcula sp. | reverse complement strand
TTCACGCTCGGCGCGCTGATCGTTTACCGGCTCGGCACCTATATCCCCTTGCCAGGCATCAACCCGGACGCTTTCGCGGCGCAATTCCAGTCGCAGACCGGCGGCCTTCTGGGCACGCTCAACATTTTCGCCGGCGGCGCGGTCGAGCGGATGGCGATCTTCGCGCTCAACATCATGCCGTACATCTCGGCGTCGATCATCGTGCAACTGATGACGTCGGTGATCCCGTCTCTCGAAGCGCTCAAGAAAGAGGGCGAACAGGGCCGGCGCCAGATCAACCAGTATACGCGCTACCTGACTGTGTTTCTTGCGACATTGCAGGGGTATTTTATTGCGGTCAGCCTCCAGGCGAATTCCGGCGGCGGCCTGCCGATCGTCGCAGAGCCCGGCCCGTTCTTCCTGATCACCGCCGTCATCACGCTCGTCGGCGGCGTCATGTTCTTGATGTGGCTCGGCGAACAGATCACGGCGCGCGGGATCGGCAACGGCATTTCGCTGATTATTTTCGCCGGCATCGTCGCTGAGTTGCCGCGCGCTGCGGCGGGCCTCCTCGCGCTCGGGCGCGGCACGGCGGGCGCGCAATCTCTGCCGTTTTCGATCGTCATTCTGGTGATTGTCGGCGCGATGGCGCTGATCACCTTCGTCGTTTTCATGGAGCGCTCGCAGCGCCGGATCGTCGTTCAATATCCGCGCCGTCAGGTCGGCATGCGGATGACGCAAGGCGAGAAGTCGCACCTGCCGCTGAAGATTAACACCTCAGGCGTCATTCCGCCGATTTTCGCCTCCTCGCTCCTTCTCCTGCCGGCGACGGCGGCGGGCGCGGTCGGGCC
>DNZB01000306.1:7352-9948 GCA_003506635.1 Parvularcula sp. | reverse complement strand
TACATCGCGCTCTACGGGATGGGAATCGTCGCGTTTTCGTTCGTCTATACGTCGGTCGTCTTCAATACGCAGGACGTCGCCGACAATCTGAAGAAATATGGCGGCTTCGTGCAGGGCTATCGTCCCGGCGCGCGCACGGCTGAATTTCTCGACTATGTGCTGAATCGCCTGACGGTGATCGGCGCGCTTTACCTGATGGCCGTCTGCCTGCTGCCGGAATTCCTGCGCGCGGCTTACCCGTCGATCCCTGTCTATCTCGGCGGCACGTCGCTCCTCATCGTCGTGTCCGTCACGCTCGACACGGTCGGACAAATCCAGGGGCACTTGCTCGCCCAGCAATATGAAAGCCTCATCAAGAAGTCGAAGCTCCGGGGCGGCAGGAAATGATCCTGATCCTGCTCGGACCGCCGGGGGCCGGAAAGGGCACGCAGGCCAAGCGCATCGCGCATCAGCGGGGCATCCCCCAGCTGTCGACCGGCGACATGCTGCGCGAGGAGATCGCCTCAGGCTCGGCCCTCGGGAAAAAGGTCGGGCCGATCATGGCTGCTGGCGGCCTTGTTTCGGATGAGATCATCGAGAAGGTTTTGACGGCACGCTTCAAAAAGCCCGACTGCAAGCCGGGGTTCATTCTCGACGGCGCGGTTCGCACGCTTGGACAGGCCGAGATGATCGATCGGGTCCTCAGGAAGCAAAAGCGGGCGCTCGACGTTGTCGTCGAGCTGGTCGTTGATGAGGAAGAGCTTGTGAACCGGCTCAGAAAGCGGGTCGCTGAGACCGTCGCGGCCGGCAAGCCGGTGCGCGACGACGACAATGAGGAGACGTTCCGCAAGCGCCAGGCGGCCTATCGGCGCCAGACCGCCCCCCTGATCCCCTTCTATCAGGAAAAGGGCAAGCTGAGGAAAGTCGACGGCATGGGGAATGTCGCGGAGGTCGCCGCCGCGATTGACGCAATCCTCGACCAGTTTGCCGCGGAAAAGCGGTGAAAGGGGCCGGGAATCGAGTTGACGGCGGGGGGCGCGCGGGTATAGCTACGCGCCTCCGCCAAACAGGCGAACGGCTCGTTCGGCCTTTCCGGAACCCCGGGAAGGGCGCGCGGGCCTTGTGTTTTGGGTTTGGTCCGCAAGCGCGGCCCCTGGCGGCGTGTCGCTTCCGGGCGGAATTGAGAGAAGAGAGGGTGGCCCCATGGCCCGTATAGCTGGCGTCAACATTCCGGCGAACAAGCGCGTCGTCATCGCGCTGCGCTACATTCACGGCATCGGCCCCGCGAAGTCGAAAGAGATTTGCGAAAAGGTCGGCATCCCGGCGGAGCGTCGCGTCAACCAGCTTTCAGACGCCGAGATCCTCCAGATTCGCGAAGCGATCGACGCCGGATACACGGTCGAAGGCGACCTTCGCCGCGAAGTCGCCGTCAACATCAAGCGCCTGATGGACCTTGGCTGCTATCGCGGGCTTCGCCACCGCAAGAGCCTGCCTGTCCGCGGCCAGCGCACGCATACGAACGCGCGCACGCGCAAAGGTCCGGCGAAGGCGATCGCCGGCAAGAAACAGTCGGTCGCGAAGAAATAATCAGGGAACGGATTAAATGGCCAAAGCTCCTGCCGCAGCAGAAAAGGGCGCCGGCGCCCAGCGCGTCCGCCGCCGCGAGCGCAAGAACATCTCGTCGGGCGTCGTGCATGTGAACGCCTCGTTCAACAATACGATGGTGACGATCGCCGACGAACAGGGGAACACGGTGTCGTGGTCCTCGGCCGGCACGATGGGCTTTAAAGGCTCGCGCAAGTCGACGCCTTACGCCGCCCAGCTCGCCGCCGAAGACGCGGCGCGCAAGGCGATGGAGCACGGGCTGAAGACCGTGAATGTAGAAGTGATGGGGCCGGGGTCGGGCCGCGAAAGCGCGCTGCGCGCCCTTCAGTCGGCGGGCCTCACCGTCAACATGATCCGCGACGTGACGCCGATACCGCATAATGGCTGCCGTCCGCGCAAGCGTCGTCGCGTCTGACGCGCGCCGGCGATTTTGGTCGAAACGAATTCCGGGCGACGCGCCCTCTGGAGCATCTCGAATGGTCGTTGAAAAGAACTGGCTTGAACTCATCCGCCCGAGCAAGCTTGAAGTGCAGACCGGCGTCGACCCGCAGCGCCGCGCGACGCTGATCGCGCAGCCGCTGGAGCGCGGGTTCGGCCTGACGCTCGGCAACAGCTTGCGCCGCATTCTGATGTCGTCGCTGCAAGGCGCCGCCGTCACATCGATCCAGATCGACGGCGTCGTGCACGAGTTCTCGTCGATCCCGGGCGTCCGCGAAGACGTGACCGACATCGTTCTCAACGTGAAGCAGCTGGCGCTGCGCACCCATGCGGACGGCCCCAAACGCCTCGTCCTCAAGAAGTCGACGCCCGGCCCCGTCACGGCGGGCGACATCGAGCCGAATTCGGCGGTCGACATTCTCGACCGGCACCAGGTGATCTGCACGCTTGACGAAGGCGCGAGCCTTCGGATGGAACTTACCGTGCAGTCCGGCAAGGGCTATGTGCCTGCTGACCGCAATCGCCCGGAAGACGCGCCAATCGGCCTTATCCCGGTCGACAGCCTCTATTCGCC
>DNZB01000306.1:4008-7081 GCA_003506635.1 Parvularcula sp. | reverse complement strand
GTCCGCCGCGTCGCTTACCGCGTTGAAAATACGCGCGAGGGACAGGTGCTCGACTATGACCGCCTGATCCTCGACATCGAAACTGACGGGTCGGTGACGCCGGATGACGCTGCCGCTTACGCCGCGCGCATCCTGCAGGACCAATTGCAGATCTTCGTCAATTTCGACGAACCGAAGAAAGACCTCGGCGGCGGCGCCCGCGAGGAGCTGCCGTTCAACCCGGCCTTGCTGAAGAAGGTCGATGAGCTTGAGCTGTCGGTGCGCTCGGCGAACTGCCTCAAGAACGACAATATCGTCTACATCGGCGATCTCATCCAGAAGACGGAAGCGGAAATGCTCCGCACGCCGAACTTCGGCCGGAAGTCTCTCAACGAAATCAAGGAAGTGCTCGCCGCGCTCGGCTTGCACCTCGGCATGGACGTTCCGGATTGGCCCCCCGAGAACATCGAAGATCTGGCCAAGAAGTTCGAGCAGTAAGATAGACGCGGCCGCCCCGGACGGGCGCCCGCAATGGAGACTGACCCATGCGCCACGGATTTGCGCTTCGGAAGCTTAACCGCACGCACGAGCATCGCAAGGCGATGTTCGCCAACATGGCGTCGGCGCTCATCAAGCACGAGCAGATCGTCACGACCTTGCCGAAGGCGAAAGAACTTCGCCCCATCGTCGAGAAATACGTGACGATGGCGAAGAACGCGAAGAAGGACCCGAAGCGCGCGCTGCACCTGCGCCGTCTCGCGACGTCTCGCCTCCGCGACGAGACGCAGGCGAAAAAGCTCTTCGACACGCTTGGCCCCCGCTATCTGGGCCGCAATGGCGGCTACATCCGCATCCTGAAAGCGGGCTTCCGCCATGGGGATAACGCGCCTCTCGCGGTCATCGAATTCGTCGATCGCGACGAAGCGGCGAAGGGCCTTGATTCGGGCCCCGTCATGACCGACGACGGCGAGGAATAGAATTATCCGGATACGGATTGAAACGGGCGCCCGGCGGGCGCCCGTTTTTTTTGCTTGAGAACCCGCCACCCCGGGGCGCGCGTCTTCGCGCGAACCCGGGGTCCATCTCCTGAATTATCAGCGCCCGCGACGGCGAATTGCGGGAATTGATCCCCGGACCGACTGCGGCCTCCGGGGTGACGGGGATCGGCAGATCAAAGCCCCGCAATTCCCTCAGGCTCGATCAACTCGATCGCGCCCTTGTTGAGCGTCAGGGCGATCTCGCCCTTGAGCATCTTCAGCGCCACGTCGCCGAACACCTCGCGCCGCCATCCTTCAAGCGCCGGCGAGCCGGGCCGGCCGAGCGCGATCAGTTCCAGATCTTCAGCCGACGCGATCAGCCGCGCGGCGACGCCGTATTTCTCGGACTGGCGCTTCAAGAGCACCTTCAACAGCTCGACGACATCGGGCGGCGCGGCGGCGCGGCGGTCGTCGCGCTCGATTTCAGGAAGCTGGTCCCGCGGGATCTTGCGCCCTTTGGCCACCGCTTCAAGGATTTGTTGCGCGGTGCGAGAGCGTTCAAATCCTTGCGGAATTGTTCGTGCGCGGCCCAATTCTTCAACGGTCGCCGGCTTCACGCGGGCAAGTTCAAAGATCGCCTCGTCTTTGAGCACCCGGCCGCGCGGCACGTTCTTTTCCTGCGCTTCGCGCTCGCGCCACTCGGCCAGCGCAATCAGCGGCCCGACGTCGCCCGGCCTGACGCCGCGAAGCTTCAACCGCGCCCACGCGCGTTCCGGATCGACGCGGTAAAGGGCGGGATCGCGCAGGGCCGCCATTTCCTCCTCGACCCAGCTGCGGCGGTTCTCTCGTTCAAGGCGCCGGGCGAGGATCGCATAGGCGTCGCGAAGATGCGTCACGTCCGACAGCGCGTAGTGTAGTTGCGCGTCCGACAGCGGCCGGCGCGCCCAGTCGGTGAAACGGCTTCCCTTGTCGATCTGCGCGCCGGTCAGCGTCCGGACGAGCGGCTCGTAACCGATCTGCTCGCCGAAGCCGCACGCCATCGCGGCGACCTGCGTGTCGAAGATCGGCGCGGGCACCGCGCCCGTCAGCTGGTGAAAGATTTCGATATCCTGGCGCGCGGCGTGGAAGACCTTGGTGACCCGGTCATCAGCGAGCGTCTCAAGAAAGGGCGCAAGGTCGAGCCCTTCGGCCATCGGATCGATAATCGCTTCCTCGCCCTCGGCCGCCGCCTGGATAAGGCACAGGATCGGCCAATAGGTCTTCTCGCGCATGAACTCGGTGTCGACGGCGAAAAAGGGCCGCGCGGCCAGCGCCCTTGAGAAGGCCGCCAATTCATCCGTGGTCGTGATAATCCGCATGGGAGGGTCCTCTAACAGCGCTCGCCGCGCGCGTCACCCGGGGCCGTGGGCGAAGCTTGACAAGGCGAGGTGGGAACGCCACTCCCACCCCGCTTTTCCGGAGTTTTCGACGATGCACGCCTATCGCACCCACACCTGCGGCGCCTTGCGACCCGGGGCCGTCGGCGAGACTGTCCGGCTCTCCGGCTGGGTGCATCGGAAACGGGACCATGGCGGGCTCTTGTTCATCGACCTTCGCGATCATTACGGGCTGACGCAGCTCGTCATCGAACCTGAAACCCCGGTCTTTGCGGTCGCCGAGCGGTTGCGCGCGGAAAGCGTCATCCGCGTCGACGGCAAGGTCGTCGCGCGGACGCCGGAGACGGCGAACCCCAATCTGCCGACCGGCGGCGTCGAAATCCGCATTTCCGATATCGAAGTCCTCTCCGCCGCGGAAGAATTGCCGCTCCCCGTTTTCGGCGAGCCGGATTATCCCGAAGAGGTCCGCCTCAAATACCGCTTCCTCGACTTGCGCCGCGACGGGCTGCACCGCAGCGTCGCGCTGCGATCGGCCGTGATCTCATCGCTCCGTCGGCGGATGATCGCGCAAGGCTTCACCGAATTCCAGACGCCGATCCTGACCGCGTCTTCGCCTGAAGGCGCGCGCGACTTTCTCGTCCCGTCGCGCATCCATCCCGGCAAGTTCTATGCGCTGCCGCAGGCTCCGCAGCAGTTCAAACAGCTTCTGATGGTCGCCGGCTTCGACCGCTATTTCCAGAT
>DNZB01000306.1:3065-3661 GCA_003506635.1 Parvularcula sp. | reverse complement strand
TTCGTCACGCAGGACGACGTCTTTGACGCCATTGCGCCCGTCTTGTCCGGCGTGTTCGAGGAATTTGCAAACGGCAAGACGGTGACGAAGCCGCCGTTTCCGCGCATCAAATACGCGGATTCGATCCGCAAATATGGCTCGGACAAGCCGGACCTCAGGAACCCGATCGAAATGGGAAACGTCTCCGACCATTTCCGCGGGTCGGGGTTCAAGGTCTTCGCCGGCATGCTGGAGAAAGACCCGAAGATTGAAGTCTGGGGTATTCCCGCGCCGGGCGGCGGCAGCCGCGCGTTTTGCGACCGCATGAACTCCTGGGCGCAAGGCGAAGGCCAGCCGGGTCTTGGGTATGTCTTCTGGCGTGAAGGCGAAGAGGGCGGCGCAGGCCCGATCGCGAAAAATATCGGCCCGGAGCGCGCCGAGGCGATTCGCGCGCAATTCGGCCTCAAGGTCGGCGACGCCTGTTTCTTCGTCGCCGGCAAGCCGGATGATTTCTACAAATTCGCCGGCGCGGCGCGCACGCGCGTCGGGACGGAGCTGAAGCTGATCGACGAGAACCAGTTCAAATTCTGCTGGATCGTCGACTTCCCGATGTATGA
>DNZB01000306.1:0-2800 GCA_003506635.1 Parvularcula sp. | reverse complement strand
TGGAACGAGGACGAGAAGAAGATCGACTTCTCGCACAACCCGTTCTCGATGCCGAATTTCGACCACGGAAAATTCCTCGCGCTCGACAAGGCCGACAAGGAAACGATCCTCGGCATCACCGCGTTCCAGTATGACATCGTCTGCAACGGCGTTGAGCTGTCGTCAGGCGCGATCCGGAACCACAAGCCGGATATCATGCTCAAAGCGTTCGACATCGCCGGCTATGGCGCGGATGTCGTCGAAGCGAAATTCGGCGGCATGCTGAACGCTTTCCGCTTCGGCGCGCCGCCCCATGGCGGCTCGGCCCCCGGCGTCGATCGCATCGTCATGCTGCTCGCGGGCGTTGAGAACCTCCGCGAAGTCATCGCCTTCCCGCTGAATCAGCAGGCGCAGGATCTGATGATGCAGGCCCCGAACGAGGTGACGGAAAAGCAGCTGAAAGAGCTGCATATCCGGGTGGCGATGCCGATCGCCGAGAAAAAGGGGTGATGCGGAACCTCGCATTTTCGCGATTTCCGACATCGCCGTTGTGTTTTTAGTTTATTGGCGCGCTGCGACGTTTTCGCGCATCCTTGGCCTGTCGCAAGGAAGGCGCTCAAGATGTCTTACATGGATCTGTCCGACGATGATGTCCGCCAGGGTCATATCGGCGACGGCCTGCTTCGCATCATGCTGATCTCGCTGCTCGGGGTGACGATCGCCCTCAGCTTCATGCTTGCCGCCCATACCGGATAATTCGCAAGGCCGTTGGCAGGCTCCCATGCGCGGCGCCTGACGGCGGTTCACACGCCTTGAAAGGGAAGCAGCAGAAATCTTCAGCGCGGCGCGGAATTGCAGTCTGTTCCTGCGCGCCGCTTCAAGAGTTCGCGCCGGGGTCCACACTCCCTGCGGCTGGGCGCCCTCCCACCCGCCTGGGCCCCGGCGCGACACCAATCAGACCGGAAAGTCCGGCTCGGCCGGCGCCGCCGGTTTCGGCAAGTGCCGCGCGAGGTCCTTTTCGACAAACGCATAGACCGCGCACGCCGCCGCGATGGACGCCGTCGCGATGAACAGCGCGCCTGGCGCGATCGCGTAAAAGTAATGCCCGAGGATTGGCGCGAAAATGAATCCCGAAGCGCCGGCGGCGTTGGAGAGGCCCGCGGCCGAGCCTTGTTCTTCGTTTCGGACCGCGAGCGAGGCGCCGCCGATAAAGCCCGGCCCGAGCATTCCGGCGCCAAGGCCGGACAGGAGCATGCCGAAGACTAAGGGGCCGATCATCGTCGACGCTGCGATGATCGCGTGACCGATTGCGACGAGGATGGGGCCGGCGCGCATCAGCGTCATCGGCGGCAGGTTGAAACGCTGGACGAGGACAAGCTGCGAGAACAGCGAGGCCATCGCCGCGGCGGAAAGGGCGACGCCGACGAGCTGCAGCGCGTCCTTGCTGCCGAGCCCCAGGCGATCGATGAAATAGAAGGCGATGAACTGGATGGGGATCGCCGTCGCGATCGCCGTCGCGAGCCCATAGACCAGAAAAGCGCGAATGCGTCTGTCGAGCGGCGAAAGCGCCGGGCGCGCGGTGCGCTCCTTCGGCGCTGTCCGTTCGGGCAGGAAAAACCAAACGGCGACGACCGAGCAGGCGGCCGCCGCGGCGACCGCATAAAGCGGGGCGAGCGGATCAAGCGCGACGACGGCGCCGGCGAAGGCGGGGCCCACCATCGCGCCGATCCCGAAGGCGGCGGAGAAAGCCGACATGCCGGCGGTGCGCCGTTCGACCGGCGTGCGGTCGGCGATATAGGCTTGCGCCGCGCCTGGCGTTGCGCTGCCGATGACGCCGTAAAGACTGCGCGTTCCAAGCAGCAGCGCATAGAGCGCCGCGCCCGCCAACGCGCCGTCAAGCCCGAGATGAAGCACCGTCGCGAAGGAGGCGGTCGATACCGCGAACGCGGTAAGGCCGATCACGATGAAGGGCCGGCGCCCGTAGATGTCGCTGTTGCGTCCCCAGATCGGCCCCATCAGCACCCAGAAAAGCGCCGAAAGCATGAAGATCGCCAGAACCTGAAAATCCCCGACGCCGAGATCCCGCGCGAGGGGCGGCAGAACCGCGAAGACGATCGTCTGCCCCATCCCCATGCAGACGACGCCCGCGAGCAGAATGGAGAACGCGATCGCGCGCTGGCGCGGGCTCGATGGCGTATCGTCGAAGCGGTTCATGCGGGGGGAAGCCGAGGGGACCGCGCCTTCCTATGGCTCCCCGGTTCCGTCGGCAAGCGCACTCTTATTCGCGCCCGAAACTGACGCCGGCGTTGGCTTCCAGCCGCTTCAATAGCGCCCGCCCCATCGCCGCCGCCGGCGTCCAGATGCCGCCGGCGGCGTCCTTGCGGTCGCGCACAAGGCAGATCGCGCTTTCGGCGATCATCTTCGATGTCGAGCCGTAGCCCGGATCGCGGTCGCCCTTGCAATGGGTGCGGATTTTCTCCCCGCGCGCCGTCTCGCCGAGGAAAAGGATGTCATAAAAGCCAGTGTCGCGTTCTTCTTTCGTCGGCCCTTCGCCGGGCTTTGGCGCATCCTCGCCCATCAGCGAGGCGTCGGCGGCGACCGCTCTGGCGATTTTCTCGCCCTGTTCGCCGGGGCCGGTCATCATCATCTCGGAATAGGTAAAATCCTTCCCGTACGGATGATTGAGAAGGAGGTTCGAGCGATGCACGTTTTTCGTGTTGATCGGCGCCATGATGAAAGGCGCCATCCAGACGCCGTTTTCCTCGGCCGGTTTCGAGCCGGACGGCTGTTTCGCCCCTTCAAAGCCCGGCGTCAGCGCGAA
>DNZB01000304.1:3303-9408 GCA_003506635.1 Parvularcula sp. | reverse complement strand
GGAATTGACGTCGCCCTTGTCGCCCGGCGCGCGGATCGGCTCGAGGCGCTGGCGCATGAGCTTGCGTCAAAATACGCCGTCTCGGCGGTCTTCCGATCCACGGACCTTTGCGATCCCGCAGCGCCGGACGCGGTTTGCGCCTGGGCGGCTTCCGGCGGCCGCGGCGTTGATATTCTGATCAACAATGCCGGCTATTCCATACCGCAGTCATTCGCGGCGACGCCGCTTGATCGCCAGCTCGGGTATATCGAATTATCAGTGACCGGTCCTGTCGCGCTGTCGCGCCTCGTCTTGCCGGGCATGATCGCGCGCGGCTTCGGGCGGATCATCAATATTTCATCGATTACCGCATTCTCCAGCGGCGGCAAGGGACACACGCTGTACCCGGCGAGCAAGAGCTTCGTCGTCAAATTCTCGCAGTCATTGAACGCCGAAGTCGCTGCGAAAGGCGTCTTCGTGACCGCCGTTTGTCCCGGCTTCGTCGATACGGAATTTCAGCAGGCGAACAATATGGCCGACAAGATGGCCTCGACGCCGAAATTCCTCAAGCAGACGGCGGAGGAAGTCGCGAGCGAGGCCTGGGCGCGCAATGACCGCGGCGTTGAGGTCGTGGTCCCCGGCTTGTTGCCGAAGATCGCGGCAGCGACGCTGAAACTTGTGCCGGAACAGATCGTCACGCCGATCACGCGGTCGGCGGCCGAGAAGTATTACGTAGGCGACTGAAGGGGAATTGGGGGCGACGATGGCGCATGCGAGGGCCGACGGCGACTATGACATCATCATCATCGGTTCAGGAGCGGGCGGCGCCAGCGTCGCGCAGCGTCTTGCGCCGTCGGGAAAGTCGATCCTGATCCTCGAGCGCGGCGCGCGTCTGCCGGTCGAGCCGGAGAACTGGGACCCGAAAGAGGTCTTCATACATCAGCGCTACAAGTCCCACGAGAAGTGGCGTGATCGCAAAGGCGGATCCTTCACGCCGAATATTCACTACTGGGTCGGCGGCAACACGATCTTTTACGGCGCGGCGCTCTACCGGTTTCGCAAGCGCGACTTCGAGCGCGTCGATCATCATGGCGGCGGCGTTTCGCCAGCGTGGCCGATTTCTTATGACGATCTTGCACCCTACTATACTGAAGCGGAAGCGCTGTGGGGCGTTCATGGCGTGCGCGGCGCCGATCCGACTGATGACGCAGAAGCGCCGCCCTACCCCTTCCCGGCGCTGAAGCACGACCCGACGATTGCGCGCCTGAAATCGCAGTTGACCGGAATGGGTCTCAAGCCCTTCGAGATGCCGGTCGCTGTCGAGCGCGACGAGGAGCGGCCCGCGACGAGCCCTTGCATCCGCTGCCGAACCTGCGGCGGCTATCCATGCCTGCGCGAGGCGAAATCCGACGGGCGGAAAATGGTCGCGCGCGCTGAAGCGAATTCGAATGTCGAACTCCTCCCGAACGCGCGCGTGACGAAGCTCGAAACTGATCGCAGCGGCCGCAACATCGCGGCGGTCGTCTACGAAACCGCCGACGGCGAGCGGCGCGTCAAGGGCGATATCGTCGTTCTCGCAGCCGGCGCCATAAATTCGGCCGCGCTCCTCCTCGCCTCAGCACAGGGGCGTCATTCGAACGGCCTTGCGAACGGCTCCGATCAGGTCGGGCGCAACTATATGTTTCACACCGCGTCCGCGTCGCTCACCTTTTCTCCCGCGAAAGTGAAGACAGACTTTCCTAAAACGATGGCGCTCAATGACTGGTATTGGGGCGATCCTGACGGCGGCTTCGACTATCCGATGGGTCATGTGCAGTTGCTCGAATATCTTCATGGCGACGTGCTGCGCGGCCAGATCAGCAACCAGATTCCCGCGTGGCTGGTGCCGAAGCCGTTCGCCGATGCGCTTGGCGATCGCGCGCTCGCCTTCCTCGTCATGACGGAGGACCTTCCTGAAAAACGAAACCGCATCCGGCTGACGCGGAACGGGCAAATCCGCGTTGATTATTGGTGCAACAACCTGACCGCGCACAAACGCCTGATTGGGCGCTTTCATCATTACATGACGCGGTCCGGGCGAATTTGCCGGTGCCTGCGCGGCTATGAGGCGCGCCTGGACGGAATTCTGCCGATTTACGGCACCGCGCATCAGTGCGGCACTCTTCGAATGGGCTCTGATTCAAAGTCGTCGGTCGTCGATCCAACATGCAAGGCGCATGAGATCGACAATCTTTACGTCGCAGACACCAGCGTCTTTGTTTCGAGCGCTGCGGTGAACCCGGCGCTCACTTGCATTGCGAACGCCCTGCGCGCGGCAGACACGATCCGCGACCGAATGGGTTGAGCGGGCCAAAGCGGCGCCGCCGGCCCCCGCCTGATTGATGCGGGCCCAAAGGTCCGCTAGGCTGGCGACGCATGCCCCTCAGATGAGGGATGCGGGACGGCGCGCCTTGTCAACGCGTCCCGGCCGGAATGCCTGCCGAAACGGGGTCGTTTCGTCTTGAGCGCGAACGAGGAACAGCTTGCGGGGCTGATGCGGCGCGCGAGAACCGGCGATGGTCGCGCCTATGAGGAATTGCTGCGGCGATTGATCCCTCTTCTGCGATCCTATTTCAAACGCCGCGCAAGCGGACACGAGACCGAAGCGGACGATTTCGTCCAGGACTGCCTGATCGCCATCCATCAGCGTCAGATCACCTATCTTGCGGACCGGCCGCTCATGCCTTGGGTCTATGCGATCGCAAGACACAAGCTGATCGATCGTTTCAGGTCACGCAAGAATTCAATCGGCCTCAAGCACCTCGACGAATACGATGCGGCCTACGAGACGGAAGCGGCGATCAACGCCAGACTCGACATCGAAACCCTGCTTGAGACGGCGTCGCCGAAACAACGCGCAGCAATCATCGCGACCAAGATCCACGGCGACAGCGTCGCCGACCACGCCGCCGACGCGCGAACGTCGGTTTCCGACATCAAAGTCTCCATCCATCGTGGACTTAAGGCCCTGACCCGTTTCGCGCGAGGCGAGCGATGAACAACCTCGACGGTCTCATAGAAACACTCGCCCGGATGCCGCCCAAAGCCGGCCGCGCCGGGATCATCGTCCGTCTGTCGCTGGGGCTGCTAATCGGCACGGCCGGGGCTGCTGCCTTCTTGTTGGTTGCGGACGGCCTCTTTCCGACCGGAGGGCATGACGGACGATCCGGCGCCTCGATCGTAAAATTGGTCTATTCAATCTCCCTCGCGACAATGGCGGCGATTTTGCTCGTCCAATTCGCGTCTCCGGAACTGAAGCCCGGCAAGCGCCACCTCTTCGCGATGACGCCCGTCGCCGTCATGGCGATGATCGCGATGGCGGAACTCTTCGCCTCGCCGCCGTCCGAATGGATGACTCTGATGTTCGGATACGGCGTTTCTGACTGTGTCACATCGGTCCTGGTTGCAGCGCCGCCGATATTCGCGGGACTCGTATGGTCGTACCGGAAGTTGGCGCCGGCGGACGTTCAACTGACAGGGGCGGCGATCGGCGCGCTGGCCGGCGCAGTCTCGGCCGCGCTTTACGCCATCGTATCAGGCGATGCGTCAATCTGCTTTGTCTTCATTTGGTTCAGCGCCGCCGTGGTCGCCACAAGCGTGATCGGCGGACTGCTTGGAAATATTTTTCTTCGCTGGTGACCCGCCGCGCGTAACCGAATCCGGGCGCTGAGCGAACTCACAGGCAGGCGTCGCGCAAAAGGGAGCCTGCTTTTTTAAATTCATTTCTGCGCGCTTTGATGCGCCGCGAAATTGCGCCCTCAACTCCCGCGCAGCGATCACGCCGGTCTCCGACCGGCTTCGGGCGCAACAGGATCTGGCGTATGCTCAACTCTCACGCCAGTAGAGCCGACCCCGGCCTCTCTCCAAATCGCCGGGGTCGGTTCGTCTTTTTCGGCTGAGTGCGCCGCCCCGCACGCCCGAAAGCGCCCGATTGCGACCACTTTCCAATATGGCGCGAGCAGCGTCTACCAACGGCAGAATTGTCGTTCTGAATTTCCCGGTTCGTTAATCTTGAACGCGCCCCGCGCCTCGTCTAATTCTTCGATGATGGAGCGTTCAAGCGTCAATCGTCAGCGCGTCATGCTGATTGCCGTTATCGCGACAGCGTTCACGCTGCTTTTTCGCGCGCTAATCCCCGTCGGATATATGGTCGCCGTCAATGGCGGCGCCTTGGCGCTGATACCATGCGCAGGGGTTGTAAGCGTCGCTACCGGCCCAGCCGGCGATGCTTCGGCGCATCATGGACACCATTCCGGTCTGCATCAGGGCGACGGGGAACAGGAACCGGCGCAGCCTTCGACGCATTTTTCCGCCTGCCCATTCGCAACGAGCTGCTGCGCTGTCGGCGTCACCGCTTCAATCGTTCCCCGTCCCGCTCTGCCAATAGCGGCTGACGTCTTTTCAATTGTTCGACACGACGCGGCGATTGCGCTCGCGCATCAATTCCTGGCCCGTGCGCCGCCGCTGATCGCGTAGCATACACGCGCAGCTTGCGCCTCCGCGGGCGTCTGTCTCAGTCTGACACCGTTGCGAGATCGCAGCTTTGCGCCTGTAACGGCTGATAGACGGTTCTATCCGTTTTCCGCCTCCCCGCTTAATTGGGTCGATCGGAACCGGCGCGCCGGTTCCGGCAGGACCTCCAGTCAATAACAATTCCTGTCCACGCAAGCGCAGTTTGCACAGCGCCAATTGCTGGCGCACGGCTGCAATTGAAAACGAGAATCCAATCATGAAAGCCCGAACGACATTTTCAGCCTGCGCAGCCGCCCAGATCATCCTTCTTGCGGCGGATGGAGCGGCCGGCGCCGCCGAGCTTCGCGACGAAATCATCGTAACCGACACAAGGAAGGACGCGCTTGCGGACGCCCTCGCGGCGGCTGAAGCGAAGTCCGGCAACGTCGATTTCGTCCCGGCGGAAGAGTTCAACAAGCGCTTCGCCGTCACGCTTCGAGATGCGCTCGCCTTTTCGCCCGGCGTCGTCATGCAGCCGAGCGCGGGCGAAGACGGGCGCATGTCAATCCGCGGATCTGCGCTCGCCAACAATTTTCACCTTCGCGGCGTCGAGCTTCTCATCAACGGCGTTCCGATCAACGCAGCTGACGGGTTCGGCGACTTCCAAGAGGTTGATGCTCTTTTCGCCTCGCATATCAACGTCATTCGTGGCGCAAACGCGATGACGACCGGCGCCGCCGTTCTCGGCGGGGCGGTCGAAATCGAGACATTGACGGCGCAAACAGCGGAAAACGCGATCTCGCTGCGCGCCGAAGGCGGGTCTTTCGGCACAAGCCGGCTGAACGGCGCAGCAGCGAAAGACTTTGGGCGCTACGACGCGTTCGTCGCCGCGACATGGCAAAGACAAGACGGCTTCAGGGACCACGCCCAGCAGCGCAATGAACGAATCTACGCGAATTTCGGCGCGCAGTGGAGCGACCGCGCCAGTACGCGCCTTGGAGTCTTCCTGAATGACATCGACCAGGAACTCGCCGGCAGCGTCAGCCTTGCAGGCGCGCTCAATGACCCGCAATCCGCGGCGCCGCAAAACGTCGCGCAGAACTGGCGGCGTAACATGCGGTCGGCGCGAGCGTTCACGTCGACGACCATCGCGGCAGGATCAGGCGAATTCACTTTTGGCGGGTCCTACGCGCGCAAGTCCCTGTTCCATCCAATCGTCGTTTTCATCCTTCAGGACTCTGACGATTTCACCGGTTTTGGAAAGTATGAGGTCGCCGGTGAGGCGGCGGGGCTTCCCGTCGCGCTGACGGCCGGCATGCGCTTTCGCCACACAGACCTCGACAGCAGCGTTTTCGGCAATTTCAGCGGCGCTCAGGGACCGCTCTTCAGCGATTCCCGGCAACGATCCCGGTCGATCGAGGGTTACGGGGAGCTGCGGGTCGAAGTCGTGAAGGGACTGGAAGCAATCGTCGGCGCCACCGGCCTATCAACACGCCGCAATTACGACGACAAGCTAAACGACGCTGAAGACGATCGGCTGAACTTCAAGGAGGCAAGTCCCAGGTTCGGCCTGCTTTACCGGCCGTCAAGCGACGTTCAGCTGTTCGCAAACGCAAGCGCCTCCTACGAGGCCCC
>DNZB01000304.1:0-2927 GCA_003506635.1 Parvularcula sp. | reverse complement strand
GTTCGAATTCGCCCTCTACAGAGCCGATATCGACGGCGAATTCGTCGCGTTCACGACCGCGGCCGGCGTTCCCGCTCCGATCTTTAACGCCGACAAGTCCCGTCATCAGGGGATCGAGCTGTTTCTCGGCTATGATTTTTCGGCGGAGACGCGGGGATATTCGATCACGCCGCGCCTTTCGTATTCGTTCAACGACTTCCAGTTTGTCGACGATCCGATATTCGGAAACAATCAGCTCGCCGGGCTTCCGCGCCATATCGGACGGGCTGAAGTTGATATCCGTATGCGCGGCCTTCGGATTGCGCCGAACGTCATCTTCCAGTCGGGACGGAATTTCGTCGACTACGCAAACACGCTGCAAAGCCCCGGACACGCGCTTATCGGCGTCGAGGCCTCGTATGAGATTTCGCCTTCCGCGGTCTTGTTTCTCGATGCGCGCAACCTCGCCGACGAGGCATATATCTTGAATTATTCGACCGTCGCTGACGCCAGCATCGCGCCCACGCTCAATGTCTTCATTCCTGGAGAAGGACGCGCGATTTTCGGCGGCCTTCGGATCGGCTTTGGAGGAAAGCCATGATCGGGCCCTACGCCGCCGCGCTGCGGCGCCTGCATTTCTACGCGGGCGCGATCGCCGCGCCTTTCTTTCTGATCGCCGCGCTGTCCGGAATTGTCATGGCGCTGAACGCGCCGATCGAGCGGGCGCTGTATTCGCAGCAAATGCACGCCGATCCGTCCGGCGCGCCCGCGGGCGTCGAGGCGCAGCTCTCGCTCGTTCAATCTGCGTTTCCTGGCGCTCGCATCGCCACTTATGTTCCACCGCCGCTTCCGGATCGCACGGCGCAGTTCATTCTCTCGGAGGCGGACGGCGACGGACACGGCGCAGGCGCGTCGCGCGCGGTGTTTGTCGATCCCTATCGTGACCGCATTGCGGGCGTCATCGACATGCAGTCAACGCCCTACGCAATCGCCCGGAAAATTCACGGCACGCTGCTGATCGGTCCGATCGGCGATTATCTGATCGAGATCGCCGCGGGCTTCGGCATGTTTCTGGCGATTTCGGGCTTGCTCCTTTGGGCCTCTGGCGGGTCGACGGCGAGCCCGGGCGCAGCTCTCTCCGCACACGGAAGATGGCGACGCCGCCACCTTGCGCTGGGGCCCCTGCTCTTCTTGCCGATGATCTTCTTTTTCGTTTCGGGTCTCGCCTGGACGCCGGTCTGGGGCGGCAAACTGGTGCAGGCGTGGAGCGCCTTCCCGGCGGCGCGTCTTTCCGCCCCTGTCGGCGAATCGACGCACGGGGCGATGGATCACGGCGATCACCGGCAGGCTCCCTGGGCGCTGGCGCGGACGCCGATGCCGGCTTCAACGGGCGCCGGCGGGGGGCCGGTCACACTTGAGCAAGCGGTCGCAATTGCCGCAAAGGCCGGTATTGCGAAGTACCGAGTCAACTTCCCCGACGGCGACCACGGCGTCTGGACGATTTCAGCGACGACGATCAGCGGCGATCTGACGGACCCGCGCGACGAGCGCGTCGTCCACATCGACCGTCGCTCCGGCGAGATTCTCGCCGATATCGGATTTGCGGATTATTCGCTCGCCGGCAAAGCGATGGCCTCTGGCGTTCCGTTGCATCAGGCGGGGCTTGGCGGTTGGAATATCGCCTTCAATCTCGTGTTTGCGATCAGCGTCATTGTGATGGTGGTCAGCGCCGCCGCCATGACGTTGTCGCGGCGTCGGCGCCCGGGTTTCAGCTTGCCGCCGCCGCCGGCCGCCGCTTCGACACGCGCCGCCGCGATTACAGCGTCGTCGGCGATCATCGCGTGCCTGTTCTTTCCTCTGACCGCCGCGGCATTCGCCGTCATCGCGATGCTTGATTTCATTTCGCGCCAGTCGGTCAGGGCGCGCTTGAAGCTTGAGTCTTTTTGAAGCCGCTCAAATCCGGAGGCTACCTATGATTACCGTAGAGAAGGAGCCCGCGCGGGCGTTTTACATCGTGGAGTCGGCTAATCGAGAAGACGACCTCTGCGATCCGCTGAAGGCCATGCATGACGTGATTGATTTCGATGCGTTCCGCCCGACTCTGATCCATGCGCTGGAGGGGCCGAACGCGTCGAAGGGCGGCTGGCGAGCTTTCGATCCCGTGATGATGTTTAAGGTATTGATCCTGGAGGCGCTGAACGACCTTTCTGATGAGCGCGCCGAGTTCTTGATCAAGGACCGGCTCTGCTACATGCGGCTTCTGGGCCTGTCGCCGGGCGAGAGGACGCCGGACAGGAACACGATACGGTCCTTTCGCGAGGCGCTGAAAAAAGCGGACGTCATCGACAGCCTGTTCGCGGCGTTCGATGCGGCGATCACAGCGACGGGAAATCAGGCGACATACGGCCACCTCGTCGATGCGACCCTCGTGCGGGTACGACATCAGGATTGGAGTTGTTCGACGCATTCGCCCTCCTGACAGGGCGCACGAATGCATCTCGAGGGAACGGTCAGCCGCCGCGAAGCGCGTCAACGCATGCTGCATTTGCATTTCTCGGCGCTGTTGCAGCGTCATCCTGCAAGGGCGTCACGCTCCACAGCCTGACGACAGGACGATAGGCGTCGGCCGGGTAGAATTCGGCGACGGCGGTCCTTGCGGAGCCTTGCGCGGCGCCGTCTTGCCCGATCGAAAACGCTGTGATTCTGAAAACGCCGCGCGCCTCCGCGCCGGGGGCGGACGCGCCTCCTTGGACGCCGCTCAGACGATCCGTCCGTGTAGAAAACAACGAGAACTTTCGCCTCAGCAAGTCAAACATGGCCGCATCGACGCCGGGAACCAGCCGCAGTTCCTCAATGATTTCGACCGGCTGATTCCTGGGCGCCGTACCGCCGACCACTTCAAATGTCGCCGCCTCCGGTCGTCCATCAAAACCGGCGCTGTCCCGATC
>DNZB01000055.1:711-7236 GCA_003506635.1 Parvularcula sp. | reverse complement strand
GGAAATCCGCAGTTCGCAAGGCCCCTCATCCGGTGACGATTACGACTGCGACCGCAATGCCGGCGAGCGAACGCCATTTTCGCCAAGCCCTGGCGAATTACCGGGGGGGTACTTTTGGGCGTCATGTGGCGCGCTTGATGGCATGAAAGAACAATCTCATAAGACCATAATAGATTTTACGGCCACGCGACGCCTTGCGCGCCGTGTCTGGAAGCGCGCCGCATGGCATTGACGCGACGCGCCGAATTGAGGGCTGCAGCATGACCCGCTATCGCACGCGTCAGCGCCGCGCATGACGGCCCGCTTCGACATTGACGCCGTGAAGGCGTTCGTCGGCGACAAGGTCTTCGCAAGGGGCGAGGCTTATTGGCGCGACGGCCTCGTGGCGATCATCGACATGAATGCGGCGCGGGTGCGGGCGCAGGTTTCGGGGACCGAGAATTATCGCACGACCGTCACCGGGAGGGGCGCCGAAATCGGCGGCGACTGTTCGTGTCCGGCGTTTTCTGATTTCGGGCCGTGCAAGCACATCGCGGCGACGGCGCTCGCTGCCAATGACGGCGCAGCAAAAGGCGGCGGCGACGCGTTGACGCGGATCCGCGCGCATCTTGAAACGAAAGATGTTGCGGCGCTTGTCGACATTCTTGTCGATCTCGCTGAACGCGACCCGGCGATCTTTCAGCGTCTCGACCTCGCGGCCGCTGCTTCGACCGGCGATGCCGCAACGCTCGAATCGCGCCTGAAAAAAGCAATCGATTCAGCGACGCGGACGGGGCGGTTCATTGACTATCGCGCCGCGGGCGGCTGGGCGGGAGAGGTCGACAGCGCGCTTGATGCGTTAGAGGCGATCGCCAGCGGGCGAACCGCGCCGATCGCCATGCGCCTTGCGCTACATGCGATCACACGGATCGAGAAGGCGATCGGCCACATGGACGACTCTGACGGTCATTGTTCCGACCTCATGGCGCGCGCCGCGGAAATCCATCTCCGCGCCTGCCGCGATGCAAAGCCAGAGCGCGTTGACCTCGCGCGGACGCTTTACGCCCGCGAGATGGAAGAGGAGTACGATGTCTTCAGCGACGCCGCGGCGACCTATACGGATGTTCTCGGAGAAAAGGGGCTAGCGGAGTATCGCCGCCTCGCTGAGGCCGCGTTCGGAAAGCTGCCGCCGCGCGGCCGGAAAAAGGGCTATGATCAGGAGCGATCACGCCTCTCGCATATGATGGACTATTTCGCCGAGCTTGCTGGCGACCTTGATACACGCATCGCCATTCGCGAAGCGGACCAGTCGTCGCACTATGATGTGTTGCGGTTGGCGGAGTTCTGCCTTGAACATGGGCGGGAGGATGAAGCGCTGCGCCGCGCCGAGGAGGGCCTCTGGCTGTTCGAGGACGAACGGCCCGACGATCGCCTTTATGTCTTTGTCGCGCGACTTCTTGGAAAGAAGGGCCGCAAGGAGGAGGCGGTGGCGCACCTGATGCGGGCCTTCGACAAGGCGCCGTCACTCACGCTGCATGAGAGCTTGAAATCAGCAGGCGGAGCGAAAGCGAGCAAAGCGGCGATCGCAAAACTGCGGTCGATGATCGCCTCGAGCCGGCAGGCGGCGCGCGATGCGCGTTCGGACCTGCTGATCGAGATCCTCATGGCGGAGGGGCAGTACGAAGATGCCTGGGTTGCCCTGCGGGAGCGCGGCGCAGGCGCAAGGCTGGCGCTGAGACTGGCGGAGAAGTCCGAGAAGTCCCACCCCGCCGAGGCTATCGCCGCATATCACCAACACGTCGAAAGCCTCCTGCGCATGGGCGGCAATCGAAGCTATGACGAAGCGGCGAAGCACATCGCGCGACTGGCCAGTCTGCAGAACGCCGCCACGCACGCCGCCTATCTCGACGACCTGCGCACCCGCCACAAAGCCAAGCGAAACTTCATCAGGCTGCTCCGGTGATCACGCGCGGACGTTCAAGCTTCCCGGCATGGGATTCGGCGACGTCGCGATGCGGCTGCAAGGTGTTGAGCGCGGAGCGCAGAAAGGCGCCAATTGCAGTTGGCGATCATGAAATTTTTGGTTGGATTCTGAGTCGGCGGTCACTCCTGATCTGGAACTCGCTGATCAAAAAAAAGGCGTCCGGACCGCGAAACGGGCCGTCAACGCAGATGCGTGGGCAGGTGGCGCGGCGGGCTGCCCGCCGGATCCTATTTGCATCGGATCGACGCCGAACAGAAGTTCGTGCCAGTATGCGAGAAAGCCGGCGTAAAGGAAGAAGCCGATCGCGGCGCCGAGCAGTGTTCGTTTCTCAAATAGGCAGCGCGGAGATGACGCGCGGCGCGCCTTGTCGATCGCCGCCCACGCCTCCGGCCCCAGCGTCAGGCGGCGCTTGCGGTCAAGCCGGCGCCCGCCCGCGACGGCGAACGCTGTCATGACGGCGAAGAAAAACGCCTGGCCGAGAACGCCGTTCGGCGGAATATGCGCCGCCGACCAGAGCCCGAAGCCCCAAAGCACGGGATGGCGCAGGACGCCTGCAACGCCCGGCGCTTGAGGATTGAACGTCGCGGTCGACAGACTGACCGAGAGCGGATTGGGCGCGGCGAGCCCTGCGCCGATCAACATAAACGCAAACGGCATGACGGCGAGCGGGACGACATGCGTCCATGCCGGTGCCGTCCAGAGCAAGATCGCCGGCGCGCGGATCGCGGCGACGGCGACAAAGAGAAGAAGCGCCAGCGAAAGCGCCGAGTAGGCGGCGAGATAAAAGCGTTCGCCGAGAAGGGCGACGAGGCGCGGCCGAACGCCGGGCGCGGCGGGAAGGAGATGTGCGAGGAGGAAGAGCGCGGCCGCGCCGCCGAGCGTCAGCATCCCCCAAGCCCTTTTTCGCGCGCCGCCATGAGATCATCGGCGGTGTTGACGTTATGAAACGCCGTTTCATCCGCCCACGGAACAACGCGCGCCTTCGTCGCTTCGGCGAGCGCCCGCAGCGAAACATTCCCGCCGCCTTCGAGATCGCGCGCCGCGCGCTCAATATCGGCGATGAGCCACCAGGCGAAGGTCGGGTGCAGACGCCCGCCAGCGCTGGCGACCGCTGAACGAGGGCCGCAAAGGCGCGCGGCGAGATCGCGCGGCGCAAAGGGCGCATCGACCGGAACCGTCAGAAAGCCTGTTGCTTCGCCCGCAAGACGGCGCGCGACGGCGAATATGCCGGCGGATGGCCCCCCGCAGGGCGCGCCGGCGCCGCGCTGTTCGTCCGGAACGCATTCAAGGCCCGTTCCATAATCATGCGGCCCCGAAATCAGGATGCGGCCTGTCTGCGGCCGTAAGGCCGCGACGGCGCGATCAATGAGGCGAACGCCGTCCATTTCGCAAAGCGCCTTGTCGCGCCCCATGCGGATAGACTTGCCGCCGGCGAGGACAACGGCGATAGGGAGCCTATTCATCCGAATGTTCGATCCATGGCTGCGCTCGTCTTCGCCTTTCTGCTCGTCGCGCTTGTCTACGCCTCTGTCGGATTCGGCGGCGGCTCAACCTATAATGCGCTGCTGGTTCTCTCCGATGTCGACTACCGCATTCTCCCGGCGATCGCGCTCGCCTGCAACATCGTGGTTGTCGCGGGCGGCGTCGTCCATTTCGGATCGCGCCGTCTCATTCCATGGCGGCGGATCGCCCCCTGGATCATCGCCTCAGCGCCGGCGGCGTTCATCGGCGGAATGCTGCATATCCCGGAGCGCGCATTCCTCGCGATCCTGGGTTCGGCGCTTGTGATCGCTGGCGCGCAGCTGATCTTGCGACGTGCGCCATCGACGCCGCCGCCGCCGCACCGCCCCGGTCGGGCGTCCACCTTCGCCGGAGGCGCGAGCCTTGGGCTTCTCGCCGGCGTCACGGGCGTCGGCGGGGGCATTATTCTGGCGCCGCTGCTTCATTGGCTTCGCTGGGGCCCGCCGCGTCAAATCGCGGGCGCTGCGAGCCTTTTCATTCTTGTCAATTCGCTTTCCGGTCTTGCCGGGCAAGCGACAAAACTGGCCGAAACAAATATGGCGGCGCTCGCCGCGAGCTACTGGCCGTTGCTGGCGGGGGTCCTAGTCGGGGGTCAGATCGGGTCGCGGCTTGGCGCCGCCGGAATGCCTGATGCATGGTTGCGCCGCATCACGGGCGTCGTCGTCCTTTATGCGGCCGCACGGTTGCTGTTACAGTTCTGGAGTTCTTCTTAGGCGCCCGGTCTATGTCTTCCTTGATCCTGTATCCTAGCCGAGAAGCGGCGTTGCATCGCCCGCTGATCGATCCCTATGGGCGAACGGTCAGCTATTTGCGGGTGTCGGTCACGGATCGCTGCGATCTGCGCTGCGCCTATTGCATGCCGGAACGCATGTCCTTTCTGCCGCGCCGCGATCTCTTGACCATTGAGGAGTTGGCGCGGCTCACCGGGGCGTTCATCCGGCGCGGCGTCCGCAAGGTGCGCATCACCGGCGGCGAGCCGCTGGTGCGCAAGGGCGTCGGTGTATTGATCGCGGCGCTCGGGCATGAAGTAAAGGCCGGCCGGCTCGACGAACTGACGCTGACGACGAATGCGACGCAGCTTGAGGACCATGCGGCGGCGATCGCGTCCGCCGGGGTCAAACGCATCAATGTCTCGCTCGACACGCTTGACCCCAACGTCTTTGAGCGGCTGACGCGCCGACCGCTTCTTCCGGACGTGATGCGCGGCATTGAAGCCGCCGCCGCCGCAGGCCTTTTCATCAAGATCAACGTCGTCGCGCTCAAGGGCGTCAATGAGCGCGAGATTCCGGAGATCATCGCCTTCGCGCATGGGCGCGGCCATGACGTCTCACTGATCGAGGTGATGCCGCTCGGCGATGTCGATGAGGACCGGATAGATCATTATCTCCCCTTGTCGGCGGTGCGCGATGAATTGGCGCAGCGCTGGACGCTGGAGCCGATCGCCTTTCGCACGGGCGGGCCTTCGCGCTATGTGCGCGTTCGCGAAACCGGCGGCAGGCTCGGCTTCATCACGCCCTTGACGCAGAATTTCTGCGGCGGCTGCAACCGGGTACGGCTCACCTGCACCGGACGGCTTTATATGTGCCTTGGCCAGAATGACGCGGCGGACTTTCGTACGCTGATGCGCGAAGGCGCGGACGATGCGGCGATCGACGCCGCGATCGACGAAGCGATCGGCCGTAAGCCGAAAGGTCACGAGTTCCGCATCGACCGGCGCTGCGCCGCGCCGTCTGTCGCGCGCACCATGTCGGCGACCGGAGGCTGAGAGCGATGGCGCGCGCCGTCCGCCTTCGTTTCTATGGCCGCCTGCGCGAAGCGGCGGGCGGTGCGGAGCGCCAGGTCGCGCTTCCCGAGCATGTTCAGACAGCGGATGAACTTGTCGCCTGGATCGCGGGTGGCGACGGTGCGCTTGGCGAGGCGCTTGCTCGTCCGTCAGTGAAAGTCGCGGCGGGCGAAACGATCATCCCGCGCGACGCGGACATAAGACAAGCGGCGGAGATCGCATTCTTGCCGCCCTTCAGCGGCGGCTGAGTCATGACCACGCCCGACATTCTCGTTCTTGGAGCGCCGTTCGATCCGGAAGAAGAAGCCCGGCGGCTTCGCCGCACCGGCGCCGGGGCGGTCGTCACCTTCACCGGTCAGGTGCGAAGCGACGGCGATGCGTCGCTGCGGCTTGTCCTCGAACATTGCCCCGGACTGACCGAGAAGGAAATTTCGGCGTTCGCAGCGAGCGCCTGCGAACGCTGGCCGCTTGAAGCGCTTGTTATCCGGCACCGTGTCGGGGACCTCTTCCCCGGCGAGGCCATCGTCTTTGTCGGAGCGGCGGCGGCGCATCGGCGCGCGGCTTTTGAGGCCGCCGACTTCGTGATGGATTACCTCAAATCGGCGGCGCCGTTCTGGAAACGCGAAATTGACGGTCGCGGCGCGCGCTGGATCGAGCCGCGCAGTGAGGACCGCCGCGACCTCGCCCGATGGCGAGCGCACACCTAAGGAGCCATGATGTTCGGCATTAACGAAGACCTTCCCTTCCGTCCGGTGCGCATTGCGGTCCTCACCGTATCAGACACCCGCACGCGCGAGACCGATACGTCCGGCGATACGCTGCAAAGGCGCATTGAGGCGGACGGCCATGTCGTCGCGGCGCGCGCGCTCGTGCGCGACGACAAGGCGGCGATCCGCGCCGAAGTTGAACGGTGGATCGCCGATCAAGGCGTTGATGTCGTCATCTCGACCGGCGGCACCGGCCTTACCGGCCGCGACGTCACCGTCGAGGCGCTAAAGCCGCTGTTCGAGAAGGAAATCGAAGGCTTTGCCGTCATCTTTCACCAGATCAGCTTTCAAAGCGTCGGCCTCTCGACCTTGCAATCGCGCGCTTGCGCTGGGCTCGTCAGGGGCACGTTTGTCTTATTGCTTCCCGGTTCGCCGGGCGCCTGCAAGGACGCGTGGGACGGCATTTTGCGACACCAGCTCGACAGCCGCTATCGCCCATGCAATTTCGTCGAGCTGATGCCGCGTCTGATGGAGCGGTGAATGGCGGAGAA
>DNZB01000055.1:0-320 GCA_003506635.1 Parvularcula sp. | reverse complement strand
TTCGCCGCCGTCGCCGGGCGCCGGACGAAAAAGGGCGATCCATGCGCGGTCGCTGAGCTGGCCGGCGTCATGGGCGCGAAGCGGACAGCCGATCTTGTCCCGCTGTGCCACCCCTTGCCCCTCACCCATGTCGCTGTCGGCGCCGAACCAGACGAGCAGACGCTCAGCGTACTGATTACAGCGAGCGTGCGGACAAGCGGGCGAACCGGCGTTGAAATGGAGGCGATGACCGGCGCCATGGTTGCGGCTCTGACGCTCTATGACATGCTGAAGGCGGTCGATAAAGGAATCGTCGTCGAGCGGGTCCAGCTTGAACGCAA
>DNZB01000127.1:2206-8045 GCA_003506635.1 Parvularcula sp. | reverse complement strand
CGCTGCGTGATTGCGAACCACGTATTTCCGGTCATCCAGACCGAAAAGACCGCGAGCGCCGCCGTGACGAGGCGCCGGCGGACAGCGCGGCGGCGCTCTTCCCGGCGCACGAGGTCGTCAAGGCCGAGGCCGAGCATCGCCGCAGCGAGCTTCAGCTTGGCGACGCGCTTGCCGTCGCCCGCTTTCCGCGCGTCGGCGGCGAGGGGGACGTCCTCCTTTTCATCCGTCGGCTGAAGATCGGGGCCGATCTTGTAAAGGAGCGCCTTCGGAAAGCATTCCTCCGCCTCGCGCCCGGGAATGAAGGAGGCGCCGGGCTCGCCGTCGACGACGAGCGCGAGGACGCGCGACGGATCGCGCCGCGTCTTGAACCAGGCGATTTCGTGATTGACCCATTTCGACTGCGCCGAGGTCGGCGAGCATATGACAATCAGGAAGTCTGACGCCGCCATCGCCGCTTCAATCGAGGCGGTGATCCCGGCGCCCGCCGCTTCTTCCTCGCGGTCCTTGAAAATCGGCGTAAGCCGCGCCGGCACAGGCCCATGCAAGCCCGGCTTGCCGGCGAGCGGCTTCGGCGTCGCATAGGTTTCAAGCGCCTTGTGCGCCCACGCGCCCCATTCCTTGTCCGCCCAGCTATAGCTGATGAAGGCCTTGTAGCGCTTCACCGGCGCCCCGGCGCCAGGACGCGGCGGATCAGCCGCGACAGCGGATAAAGGTTCAGCGACCAACGCCAAGTCTCCCACATCCGCGCGGCATGGCGCGGACCCAAGCCCCGCACCATACTCCGCTTCGCCGAATTGAGGTAATGAAAGCGCGCCGAAAGGGAAGTGAGGTTGGTCACACCACCGGAGGACGCCGGATAGGGTTGGTGCCGCTTGGGTGACTTGAACACCCGACCCCATCATTACGAATGATGTGCTCTACCAGCTGAGCTAAAGCGGCCTTCCCGTCGCGGGAGGCGGCGTTCTAGCGGCAAAGGATGGCGTTCGCAAGCGCGGCGCCGCCTAGGTCCGCAGGCTCGCGCCGGCGCCCTTTTCCGCAGCGGCGACGATGGCGCGGGCGACCGCGTCGATCTCTTCGTCCGTAAGCGTCCTGTCGCGCGGCTGCAGGGTTACCTCGACTGCGAGGGATTTCTTGCCTTCGGGCACGCCCCTGCCCTCATAGACGTCGAACAGCGTGACGCGGGAGATCAGCTTCTTCTCCGCCCCCTTGACCGCTTTCATGAGCTGATCGGCGGCGAGCGCGCGGTCGACGACGAAGGCGAAATCGCGCTTGACGGGCAAAAGCTCCAGCGTTTCGAGCGCCGGTCTGGTCTTCGTGGCGCGCGCCTTTGCGGCCGGAATCTGATCGATAAAGGCTTCGAACGCGAAGACGGGGCCGTCGACGTCCATGGCTTTCAGAACGCGCGGATGAAGCTCGCCGAAATGCGCAAGCGGGAGCTTTGGGCCAAGCCGCAACACCCCGGAGCGGCCCGGATGATACCAGGGCGCTGCGTCCGCTGTCGTCTGCAATTGCTCGACTTTCGCGCCTGCGGCCTCAAGCGCGGCGATCGCGTCCGCCTTCGCGGTGAAGGCGTCGGCGCGCGCTGCGGCTTTCGCCCAGTCGCGCGCCGGGTTTGAAAGGCGCGCGCCGCCGGCGACCGTCTGTTGCCCGTCTGGTCGGTCGGACGCGTAGGCGGGCGCGACCTCGAAAAGCGCGAGGTCGTCGCGGCCGCGATCGGCGTTCCTCTGGAGCGCGGCGACGAGATTGCAGAGGATCGACGGGCGCATCGCTCCGAGGTCGGACGAAATCGGGTTGGCGAGGATGAGCCCCTGAGCCGCGAGCCAATTCGGCCCGTCCGAAAAGAGCGCAGCGATACGTGCATCCGTGAACGACCACGTCACCGCCTCCATCAGGCCGCGGCCCGCGAGCGCGCGCTTGGCGAGTCGGCGGCGGTCTTGCGCCGGCGTCAGCTTGGGCGTTTCCACGGCCCCGCGCGCCGGCAGCGTGACGGCGGGAAGCGCATCGAAGCCAACGATGCGGGCGATTTCCTCGGCGAGGTCGGCCTTGCCTTCGATGTCGGGGCGCCAGGAGGGCGCATCGACCAGCCAGGGGTCGGCGCGCGAAACCTTGAAGCCGAGTGCGATGAGAATTTCCTCTGCGTGCTCCGGCCTGACGTCGATGCCGGTGAGGCGCTTGGTTTCCGACGGCGGGAAGGCGACGGTCTTCCTCGCGATCGGCGCGGCGCCCGCGAGGAAGATTTCGCTCGGATCCCCGCCGCACAGTTCGAGGATTAGGCGCGTCGCCTTTTCAAGGCCAGGAATCATGAACGCCGGATCGACGCCGCGCTCGAACCGGTAGCGCGCGTCGGAATGGATGCCCGTATTCCGGCCCGTCCTTGCCGTGCGCAACGGATCGAAATAGGCGGATTCAATGAAGACGTTGCTTGTTTCGTCCGTACACCCCGTCGACTCGCCGCCGATGATGCCGCCGAGCCCTAGAACGCCGACCTCATCGGCGATCACCGTCATCGTCTCATCGACTTCATAGGTCTTGCCGTCGAGCGCGAGAAAGCTTTCCCCGCGGCGCCCCAAACGTGCGTGGATTTCGCCGTTAATCTTGTCGGCGTCATAGACGTGCAAAGGGCGCGCACGGTCGAAAGTGAGAAGGTTCGTCACATCGACGAGCGCCGATATGGGCCGGAGGCCGATAGCGCGAAGACGGTCGGCAAGCCATTTCGGCGACGGGCCGTTCCTGACGCCGCGAACAAGGCGGCCGGCGAAAGCGGGGCAGGCGTTTTCCGCGCCCGCCGGAAAACGAAGCCCGATTTTCTGCGGGCAGGGAAATGCGCCCTTCACGGGCTCCGGCGCCTTCGAGATTAGCCGGCCGAGCCCCGCCGCGGCGAGGTCGCGCGCGACGCCGTTAACGCCGTTTGTATCTGGGCGATTGGGCGTCACCTCGAATTCGATCACCGCATCGGTCGCGCCAAGGGCGAGCGCGACGGGCTCACCGACCTTCGCGGCGGCCGGCGCCTCGATGATGCCGTCGTGGTCCTCGCCCAACTCCAGTTCGCGCGCCGAACACATCATGCCGTGGCTTTCGACGCCGCGGATTTTTGCCTTCGCCAGCGTGACATCGATGCCCGGCACATAGGCGCCGACCGGCGCATAGGCGACCTTGATTCCGGCCCGCGCGTTCGGCGCGCCGCAGACGATCTGCAAGACGCCGTCCTTCGTCGCCACCTTGCAGACGCGCAGCTTGTCGGCTTCGGGGTGTTTTTCCGCCGAGAGAACTTCGCCAATGGTGAACACCCGAAGGCGTTCGGCCGGATCATCGACATGTTCGACCTCAAGCCCGACCTTCACCATCGCATCGATGATTTCAGCGAGGGAGGCGTCAGTCTCAAGGTGCTCCTTGAGCCAGGAAAGCGTGAATTTCATGCACTGTCCTCAAAACGTCTCGACGACCCGCAATAGCGCGGCCCGCACGGCGGCGGCGGCTTCTTCAAGGGCGGGATTGCCGACCCGGCCGATCGATGCGGCCGGATCGACCGCCGCGACCTCGACGTACTCCCCAGCCTGTTGAACGATCACGTTGCAGGGAAGCATGACGCCGATCTTGTCCTCGATCGACAGGGCCTTGTGCGCCATGAAAGGGTTGCAGGCCCCGAGAATCCGGTACGCGCGGAATTCGACGCCAAGTTTCGCTTTCATCGTCGCCGCAATGTCGATGTCAGTAAGGACGCCGAAGCCTTCCTTCCCAAGCGCATCGACCACGCGCGTGACGACGGCGGCGAAATCGGCTTGCACGGTCCTGGCGAGATAATAGCCCGTCACCTCAAAGCTCGCTCTCAACACAAGGATAAAGCCCTGTCGTCCGCGCCTCGCTCGCTTCATTGACGATGGTCAAGGACCCATCCGCCTCGCGGATGAAATGAAAGTTGTCGGCGACATTGTCGTTGTCGCCTTCGACCGTGCATTGCGCGATGGCGCGCACTCCCGAAGCGAGGGGCTCGACGCGCTCGATCTCGCAGCGCATTTCGTGGCGCTGGAAGGCGGCGGGCTCGACCTCCCAGCGAACCTGATAGTCAGCGCACTGACCGGTCTCGGCCCAGGAGCCTTCGAGTCGGGCATAAGCCTCGGCTGCCGCCGCGGCGGGATCGGGCGCCGGCTCTTCCGCCGCCGCCGCTGCGGCGACGGCTGGGTCGGTCGCCGCCGGCGCAGCGGCTTCATTTTTTTCGCAGGCCGCGGATGCGACTGCCAGCACCCCCAACAAGACTTTGCGCATTGTTCCCTCCCCTAATGAGAAAGCGCGGTCGACAGGTTCGGCTGGTCAGCCGGGTCGAACCCGTAATGCTCAAGCCAGCGCGCGTCCGCCGCGAAAAAATCGCGGAGGTCTGGTATACCGTATTTCAACATGGCGAGCCGGTCGATCCCCATGCCGAAGGCGAAGCCCTGATACTCGTCCGGGTCAAGTCCGCAATTCCTGAGGACGTTCGGGTGGACCATGCCGGAGCCGAGGATCTCCATCCACTTCGCCCCCTGCCCGATGCGGATTTCGTTCCCGGCCCGCTCATAGCCGATATCCATTTCAGCCGAGGGCTCCGTGAACGGAAAGTAATGCGGGCGGAACCTGGTCTTCACGGCGTCGACCTCGAAGAACGCCTTGCAGAACGCCTCCAACGTGCCTTTCAGGTGACCCATATGGGTCTCGCGGTCGATGACGAGCCCTTCGACCTGATGGAACATCGGGGTGTGCGTCTGGTCCGAATCGCAGCGAAACGTCCGGCCCGGAATGATGATGCGGATCGGGGGTTTGCGGGTCATCATCGTCCGGATTTGCACCGGCGAAGTGTGCGTCCTCAGCAGCATGCGCGACCCATCCTGCTTCGGCGGGAAGAAGAAGGTGTCGTGCATCTCGCGCGCCGGGTGATCGGCCGGGAAGTTGAGCGCGGTGAAATTGTGGAAGTCGTCCTCGATGTCCGGACCTTCGGCGACGTCGAAGCCCATCGCGGAGAAGATCGCGACGATCTCCTCCGTCACTTGCGTCACCGGGTGGATGCGGCCTCTTGGCGATGAGGGCGCCGGCAGCGTGACGTCGACTTTCTCCGTACGAAGACGTTCGTCGAGGGCTGCGTCTTCAAGCTTTTGCTTCTTCGCGTCGATCGCCGCGGCGATCCTGTCTTTGAGGACATTGAGCGCGGCGCCCGCGGCCTTGCGCTCCTCCGGCGCCATTGCGCCGAGCGTTTTCATCCGTTCGCTGACGACGCCCTTCTTGCCGAGCGCCGCGACGCGCACCTCTTCCAGCGCGGCGATGTCGGACGCGGCCGCGACTTTGGCGAGCGTGTCGCGTTCTATTGCGTCGATGTCGGACATGCGGTCCGGTCTCCCAAGAAAAAAGCGTCACCCGTTCCCGGATGACGCTTAATCGAATTCATCAGCTTACGTCACCCGGACTTCACCTGCGGATCGCCAAAGCCCTTTATTCCATCGCCTTCATCCTGAGGAGCGGTCTTCTTCAGGCCGCGTCACGAAGGATGCCGCGTCGGCGGTTCGTCTCCGCATCCTTCGTGACGCCTCCGCTTCGCTCCGGCTCCTCAGGATGAAGAGGGCCGGTTCGAAGGACGCGTCGCGAGAGCCTTATGCGGCGAGCGCCGCTTTCGCCTTGTCGGCCAGGGCCTTGAACGCCTCGGGCTCCTTTACGGCGAGATCCGCGAGAACCTTGCGGTCAACCTCGATCCCCGCCTTGGCGAGCCCGTCGATGAACCTTGAATAGGTCATCCCGAGTTCGCGCGCGCCGGCGTTGATGCGCTGGATCCAGAGCGCGCGGAAATTCCGCTTTCTGACGCGGCGGTCGCGATAGG
>DNZB01000127.1:0-1819 GCA_003506635.1 Parvularcula sp. | reverse complement strand
GGGGTCCCCTCCTAGCGGTGATTGGGCATGTATTTCTTGATGATCTTCGCATCGGCGTCCGAGAGGACCACGGTGCCGCGGTTCTGACGGATATATTTGCCGTTATGCGAAATCAGGCGGTGACGCTTGCCGGCGACGCCTGCCTTCACCTTGCCCGACGCGGTCATCTTGAACCGTTTCTTGGCGGAGGATTTGGTCTTCATTTTCGGCATTTTGCTACCCTGAAAAAGGCCCCCGAAACGAGGCGCATGAAAGGGCCGCCAAGGCATGCCATTAGCCCGGCGACCCAAAGAGGCGCGGGTTATAGCCGGGAAAACCGGTTCCGCAAGGGCCGCTCAGCCCAAAAGAGCAAGCCCGACCGCGACCCCGATCGCCGAAACGGCGAAGAGGAGCGCTTTGACCCCCGCCGGCAATTTCCTGATGAAATGAAGCATCGACGCCTCCTGCCACTTGGGGAAAACTAACCGATCGGCGGCGGGGCGTCATCGGGGCGGCAGCGCTTGCAGGCGCGCAGCCCTGCGGCCTGCGCCTCCGCTATTGACTTGGCGAAGGTGACGTTCTTGCGGTGCGGCCGCCCCGGACAGGACGGGCGGCAATAGACGCCGGTTGTCCGCACGCACGAGAAAAAATGGCCGTCAGCGCCCCTGTCGCGGGTTTCGACCGCCCGCCATCGGGCCTCGTCGGTGTCATAGGAAGGACGGTTCATCGCCGACCCGTAGCGCGGACCCGATCCCGGCGCCGCCCGGAACTTGCGGGGCGCGCGGTGAAGCGAGGCTTTCACGCGGCCGATCGACGGCGCCCGGTGCGCGACACGTCGGAGCGGCCGGCTTAGGATTGCGGGCGGAGCGGCGGCAGACCGCCGGGGAACGACATGAGGTCAGCGATCATCGCCATTTTCGCATGGCTTGCCGGCGCCGCGTCGGCGGCGGCGCAAACGCCCGTCGCGATCGCGCCCTACAAGCTCAGCGACGAAGGGGCGATCACCATCGATGTGACCGTCAACGGACGCGGTCCCTATCCCTTCATCGTCGACACCGGCGCGACTCTGACGATCGTCTTCGACAACTTCGCGCGCCATGCAAACCTGCCGCGCGCCGAAGGGGTTTCCTTGCGCGTTCTCAGCATCAGCGGCGCGAAAATTTTCGAGCCCTACGAACTCGGCGCGCTCGCCGCGGGGACGGTGCTCGCCGAACGACAGATCGGCGTCGTGCTTCCGGACTGGGACGCCCCGCGCAAAACGCCGGCCGGCATCATCGGCCTTGATATTCTCGAAAACTTCGCGATCGCCCTCGATGCAAAAAAACAGACGATCGCGTTCTACCGCGGCGCCGGACTTCCCAAAGCGTTGACCGCGCGCATGCGCAAGGCTCCCATCAGGCGCGCGCGCTATCACCCGACGGGCGCTGAACTGTTCACCGTTCGAGGGCGCGTCAACCGCGAGCCGATCGATTTCATTCTCGACCTGGGGCTTGCGACGACGCTGATCAACTACGCCGCCGGCGACGCGCTGATCGCCGGTACGCTGGCGGTTTCGACCGGAAGAACAGCGACGACGGGCAGCCGGATCGAGGACGTATTCGACGACCGCACCCGCGCGAGCGCGGGCGTACTGCGCACCGTCAGCGCCGGCCCGAAACGGTGGTCGCGCAAGCTCGTGTGGATTTACGACGCGCCGCTGTTCGACGAGCTTGGCGTGCAGCGCTTGCCCTACGGTCTTCTCGGCGCGGATTTACTGATCGCGCAGGATCTCGCGATCGATTTTGAGGAAAAGAAAATCTATTTCGGGCGGTAGTATCAAGCCGCCGGCGCCATTTCCGGC
>DNZB01000265.1:539-2841 GCA_003506635.1 Parvularcula sp. | reverse complement strand
CAGGAACCCGCGAACCTCGCCCATGAAAGCGTCGAACTGGTCGTGGTGGACCCAGTGGCCCGCCTTCTCGATGAGCGCGACGCGCGCGTTCCTGAAGTGCCGCGCGCGGCCGTCTGTCGCGGGGTTGGAAGCCCAGCTTTGCGCGCCGTAGACAAGCAGAACCGGGCATTCGATCGCCTCCCAGAGCGCGGATATCTCCGCCTGCGGAAGGTCGAAAGGGGGCCAGACATTGATGTAATTGTCGAACTTCCAGCTCCAGCTGCCGTCCTCGTTCATGGTGGCGCCGTGCTCGGTGAGATGGCGCGCCATGGCGTCGGTGAGGAACTTGTTCTCTTCCTTCATCCGCTCGAGCGCGGCGTCGAGCGTCGGGTAGCGTTTCGGCGTTCGCGCGCTCGCCGCGCGCTTGTCCTCGATCCACTTTCGAAACCGCTCCGCCATCGGAATTTTTTCGCGCTCCGCGAGCATCGCCGGCGAAAGCCCGAGACCTTCGATCGCGACCAGCTTCTCGACATGCGCGGGATAAAGGCCTGCGTATCGGACGGCGATGTTGCCGCCCATCGAATGGGCGACCAAGGTCACCGGCTGGCGGCCGAGCTGGCGCACAAGCTGCGCAAGGTCGTAGACAAAGGCTTGCATCGAATAATCGCCGTCAGGCGACCAGTCGCTGTCGCCATGGCCGCGGCAGTCGGGCGCGATCACATGATAATGCGGCGAGAGAGCGCGCGCGACCGCGTCAAGGCTGCGGCAATGATCGCGCCCGCCATGCAGGAGAATGAGCGGCGCCGCCGTTTCATTCCCCCAATCGGCGTAGTGCAGCTTGAGACGCTGGGAAACGAAGCGACGGGATGTCGGGAAAGCGGCCATGGCGCGCTTGTCGCGCAAGGCGTGCGGTGCGCGCAAGCCTTGGGCGCAGCCGCGCGTCATGCCTCCCAGTCGCGCTCGAGGCGGCGCGCCGTCCAGAGCATCAGCGCGGCGGCGATAAGGTAAAACCCGGCGCCGGAAAGGATCGCGTAGCGCAGCGCCTCGTCGGCGAAGCGTTCGGTCATGGCGTCCGAGAGGGCGCCGATCGCAAGATTGCCGAGGCCGATGCCGACAAGATTGTTGATGAAGAGAAACACCGCCGACGCCGTGGCGCGCATGTGCGGCGGCGCAAGGTGCTGGAACGCGGCGATCACGGGGCCGAGCCAGACAAGGCTGAGCGCGGTCGGGAACAGGAACAGAAAAAAGGTAAGCGCCAGGGAGTGAGAGAGAACGCCGAACACGAAGAAGGGAATGGTCAGCAGGAATGCGATTCCCGGCACCAGCGCATAAGCGGCCCTGTTCTTCTTGCCGAACCGGTCGGCGAGGACGCCGCCGATCCAGATGCCGGCTACGCCGCCGATGAGGAGAAGGGCGCCGTAGAAATAGGACGCGAAGAGCAAGGGCTTCGGGTCGGGCGGCATCAGGAAGTCCGGCATGAAGGCGAAAAAAGCCGGAAGCGCGTCGCCGAAGCTCCGTACAAAGAACGACGGCAGCCAGAAAATGATCCCATAGCCCATCATCGACGAAGACGCCGCGCCAAAAGACAAACCCCAAAAGCTTGGCTTGCGGGCGAGGAGCCGCACGACATCAAGAACAGGCGCCGCTTTCGGCGCCGGCCCGGCGTCAAAGGCGCCGCGATCAGGGTCCTTGACGGTCAGGCGAAGCAGCGGCGCGAGAATGAGGCCGAGGCCGCCGACGATGATGAACGCCGAACGCCAGTCGAGATAGCTCGTCAAGACGCCGCCGAGGAGGATGCCGAGCGCTGATCCTATCGGAATGCCGAACGAGTAAATCGCAAGGGCGCGCGCGCGCTTTTCTGAAGGAAAATAGTCGGCGATCAGCGAATAAGCCGGGGCCACCCCGCCCGCCTCCCCGACCCCGACGCCGAGCCGCGCGAGGAAGAGCTGCGTGAAATTCTGGGCGAGGCCGCAAAGCGCGGTCATTGCGCTCCAGGCCGCAAGCGCGATCGTCATGATCCATACGCGGCTTTTTCGGTCCGCGAGCATCGCGATCGGGACGCCGAGCGCCGTGTAGAAGAGCGCGAATGCGAGCCCCCCCATCAGCGACAATTGCGTATCGGTGAGGCCGAGATCGGCCTTGATCGGCACCGCAAGGATGCCGACGATCTGCCGGTCTATGAAATTGAACGTGTAAACAACGACAAGGATGAACAAGACCCAGGCGCGATAGCCCGGCGTCGTTTCCCTGCCGCCGATCAAGGCGTCCTGCCTTCGACATCAGCGAGGAATGCGCGCACATCGGCGATCGACTGCGCCGACGC
>DNZB01000265.1:0-208 GCA_003506635.1 Parvularcula sp. | reverse complement strand
ATCGCAGCGGCCATCGCAGCGCCCTGACCGACAGGGATCACCTTGTCCTCAGCGCCCCAGAGAATGAGCGTCGGCGCCGCAATCGTCTTCAGCAGCGGCGCGGGGTCTGGCAAGGAAAATTCCTCGATCGACTCGACGTAAGCGTCGCCATTGCCGGGCTGGCGCATCATGACCGCCGTACGCCGGACGCCCTCGGGCGAAAGCGACG
>DNZB01000029.1 GCA_003506635.1 Parvularcula sp. | reverse complement strand
AACCGCCCGGCGGGGTCGAGCCGGGCGGTTCTCTTTGCCGTTCGGAGGGTTTGAACGGCGGGGGGCTTCAGGCGCGCAGCAAGATCAGGCGAAACTCGCCTCGAAACGCCGGCCCTTGTTGCGCGCATCCTTCAATTTCCAGCCGAGGCCCGCAAAACCGAGCAGCATCAGCGCCCAGGTCGACGGCTCCGGCGCGTTCGATACGCCAGAGACGCCGTCGAGCAGCGCGCCGGTGCTGTTGAAGTTGAACACGTTCCGGAACTTGAGGAGCGAACATCCGGACGAGGACACGGACGAGCAAAGCGCGGAGAGGTCCGCCATCTGCACGCCGCTGGCGTCGCCGAGCACGAACTCGCCCGAAAACGTCGCGACGCCGCCGATCACCTCGCCGATCGACACCGCGAGGATGTTGAAAGCGGGGCTCGTCGATTGCGGCAGGAAGGTCGCCGTGATGCCGGCGCCGGTCAGCGGCAAGGCGTATTGCAGCACAAGCTCGCCGCCTGCGCCGATGATCGCCGCCGAGCCATTCGTCGAGAAGAGCGCACCGCTCGCGTTCGTCACGCCCGACTGGCTGAAGACCGACGACGGAAAGACAGTTACAGCTGCGCGCGCCGGAAACGCAGCAAGCATCGCCACCAGCGCGACGATTGCAATACGGGTCGCCATGATCATGGCCCTTTCTCCTTGGACGTGACTACGCCACGCCCCCCTCATTCAGCAGGGAGGAGAATAGTTAGGAGGTCCTAAAGAGAGATTTCGCGTTCCTTAACAATTGGAGGAATCGAAAGATTTCTTACGCGATGGTTTACGCCGCGAGGACGATGAGAATCGCACGGCAAATTTCCCCGCAGAGCGTCATTAAGCTTTGACTTGGAATTTCTTAAATCTTCTGGAAAATGCACGGTAAATTCGCGTAAACTTGCGGGCGTTTTGATGCAAGCGCGACCGGCGGCGGCTGGACCCTAGGCGGGCGCCGGCCGTATAGAGAAAGCCGCCGGCCAAGGAATTTTCACATGAAGCGCCTGATCGCTGCTCTCGCCGCCTCGTTCTTGTTCGCGTCGGCCGACGCTGAAACGAGGCCTTCGCCCGCCGGGAGCCCGGCGGCGGAAGCGACCGCCGTTTTCGCGGGCGGGTGTTTCTGGTGCGTTGAGACCGATTTTGAAAAGCTGCCGGGCGTCTTCAGCGCCGTCTCCGGCTATTCGGGCGGCCTTAAGGAAAACCCGACTTACGAGGATCATGCGGGTCATCGGGAAGCCGTCGAAGTGACCTACGACCCCGCCGCCGTCTCTTATCGTCAGCTCGCGGACTATCTCCTCCGCCATATCGATCCCTTCGATGCGGAGGGCCAGTTCTGTGATCGGGGTCCCGCCTACCACGCCGCGATTTTCGCTGCGAACGCGGAGGAATGGGCCGCCGCTGAGGCGGCCGTCGCCGACGCGGAAAAAACCCTCGGGGCGAAGATCGCGACGCCGGTTCTCGACCGCGGCGCCTTCTGGAGGGCCGAAGACTATCACCAGGACTACGCGAAAAAGAACCCCGTGCGCTACAAATACTATCGCACGTCCTGCGGCCGCGACGCGCGCGTCAGGAAGGTCTGGGGCGGCGTGAAATAGCGCCGCGGCGAAGTCGTTAAGCGCGCCTTAAGTCTGGAGCGATAATTGACGGCTCCGGATATCTCGATGCGCATCACTGACAAGCTCCTTCTAAGCCTCGGCATGATTTTCGCCGTGCTCGCCGCTGCTATGGGCGTCGCGCTCGATCAGGCCATTCGCCCGCGATTTGAGCAGCTCGAGAAGCAGCGGGCCCTCACCGATTACGAAACGGCGTCGAACGCAATCCGCCGCGAATTGTCACACCTCAATTCCTTCCGCGTCGATTATGGCGAATGGACCACGTCCTACCGCTTCATGGTGGAAGGCGACCCGGATTTCATATCCTCCGCTTTTGCGGAATCGACCCTTTTTAGCGCCGGGGTCTCGGTCTTCGGCTTCCTTGGAACTGATCACGTCCCCAAAGCCAGCATCGCCGCCGACTTGTCGCGGCGGATGCCAGCACGCTTCGAAGATTTTTTCCCGGACGGGATCGGCCCCCAACATCCGTTAACGAGGGCGCGTGAGCGCGCCCGCCGATTCAACGGTATCCTCACGACCCCCAAGGGATTGATGCTGATCTCCTACGGCGCGATCACGCCGAACGACCCCGACGATCCGGCGGCGGAATATGTCGGCGATCTGCTGGTCGGGCGGATCGTCGATCCCGCCCTTATCGACCTCCTGCGATCCCAGACTAATCTCGATCTCGAGATCACGCCGCTCGCCGGCGACGGCGCGCCTGCGCTAGCGCCGGCGCTGACATTCGCCGAAGGCGTCGTCGTCGCTTCCGGCGCGCTTTCCGGGATTGACGGAAATCCGATCGCCCGGCTCACGGTCAGAACGCCGCGCGACCTGACAGCGCTCGGCGCGCGCACTTTGAAAACAGCATTTCTATTAACGCTGCTGCTCCTCACCCTGGGGCTCGGCGCGCTCGCCTTTCTCGTGCGCGGCGTCGCGATCTTGCCCTTGCGTCGGCTCGCCTCAGCGCTCGGTCGGACAGACCGTCCCGAGATCGGGCGGCTTTCAACCTTTGAATCGCGGCGTGACGAGCTTGGCGTGCTTTATCGCGCCTTCGAGGAGCTGTTCGGCAAGATCGCCGCAGCGCAAGGGGCGCTTGAGAGGAAAGTCGAAGAACGCACGCGCGCATTGTCGCAAGCGGTCGAGACCGCCGAGGCGGCGAGCCGCGCGAAGTCGGACTTCATCGCGAATATGAGCCACGAGATCCGGACGCCGATGAACGGCGTCATCGGCATCGCCGAGCTCATGCGCGACACAGCAGCCGACGCGCGGCAGCGGGAGCTCGCCGGCGTCATCGCGACTTCCGGCGCGAACCTGATGACCATCATCAACGATATTCTCGACTTCTCGAAACTGGAGGCGGGCCGCATGCGCATCAACGCAGCGCCGTTCAATCTCCGGCGTACGATCGAGGAGTCAGCCGCGCTGATGCAGGCGCGCGCAATCGAAAAAGATCTTGCGCTCACCATCATCTATCCCGAAGACCTGCCCGCCGACTTCATCGGCGATGAGGCTCGTATTCGCCAGGCGCTCGGCAATCTTGTCGGCAATGCCGTCAAGTTCACCGAAGCGGGCGAAGTCGCTGTGCGCGTCGGCGTCACCTCGCAAGGCGCCGCCGCCCCGCTCAAGGTTCGGATCGAAGTCGCGGACACCGGCATTGGCATCGATCCGCGCGACCTTGGCCGCGTCTTTGAAAAGTTCGAGCAGGCCGACGCCTCGCGCACCCGCAAATATGGCGGCACGGGCCTGGGTCTTGCCATCTCCAAAGACCTCGTCACGCTGATGGGCGGCGCAATCGGCGCGTCAAGCGCGCCGGGCGAAGGCTCGCGCTTCTGGTTTGAACTGCCCTTAAACCAGACGGCCGCGGTCGCGGAGCCCGCCGCGGCGCCCCCACCCGCGACGTCGACCGGTGCCCGGCGACTCTCCGTGCTCGTCGCCGAGGACAATGTCGTCAATCAGCTCGTGGCGCTGAAACTGTTCGAAGCCCCCGACCGCCGCGTCATCATCGCCTCGAATGGGCGCGAGGCGGCGGCGAAGTTCGCTGAAGACCGGCCTGACATCGTTTTCATGGACCTTTCGATGCCCGATATCGACGGCGTCGCCGCGACGGCGCTGATCCGCGAATATGAGCGACAGGAGGGATGGCGCCGGACGCCGATCATCGCCGCGACGGCGCACTCCTCACCGGAAGATCGCGCGGCGTGTCTTGCGGCCGGGATGGACGACTTCATCGCAAAGCCGCTTCGTCGCGCCGAGGCCGACCGGCTGCTTTCGCGCTGGCTGCCCTCAAGCGTCGCCGGGCACATACGAAGACTTGGTTAAGATCGTCAGCTTTGGCGCTAACTGACCTTGACGCCCCGCTTGACGGGCGGACCGCGCAACTGTAAGGTGTGCGCATGACAAAGCAAAATCACGCGCTCGATCGCGTTTATGTGGCGCTGTCCGACCCGACGCGCCGCGCCGTTCTCCACCAGCTGCTTGAAGGGCCGGCGACCTGCAGCGACCTCGGCCGGCCGTTCCCGATGGCGCTCCCCTCCTTCATGCAGCATATCGACATGCTGGAGGATGCGGGGCTGATCTCCTCTTACAAGACCGGGCGCGTCCGGATCTGCAAGCTGACGACGGGCAAGCTCAAGCCCGCGGAAGAGCGGATCAACAAGCTGCGCGCGGCCGCCGCGAAATAATCCTAGCGCGCCGGCTGCTGCTGGCTGATGCAATGGAACGACCCGCCGCCTGAGAGCAGATGCGTTGAATCGATCGCATAAAAATGCGGGCGATCAACGTGGCGCTCGAGAATTTCCAGGCATTCCAGAGCCGTGTCATCTTCGCCGGTGAGGCCGCCATAGGACGGCATTACCAGCGAATGATTGGCGATGTAGAAATTCATGTGGCTTGCGGGCACGATGGCGCCATCGACCTGCGCCCGCCCGGGCGACGGCAGTTCGATCACCTCAAGCGCCCGCCCTACCGCGTCCTTTGAGGATTCGAGCGTCTTCCTGATCGCGGCGAAGATCGCCGCGTTCGGATCGTCCTTTCCCGTGGGGCGCATGCAGACGATTTTTCCGGGCGCGATGAAGCGCGCAAGGTTATCGACATGACCGTCAGTGTGATCCCCGATCATCCCCTCATCAAGCCAGATGACGCGTTCAGCCCCCAACGCCTCGCGCAGGACGCCCTCGACATCTTTCTCGCCAAGGCCCGGATTGCGATTCTTGTTGAGGAGGCACTGACGGGTTGTGATGATCGTCCCCTCGCCATCGGCCTCAAGCGCGCCGCCCTCGGCGACAAGGCCGTCGAAGCGGCCAAGGCGCGCGCCAGCCCTTTCAGCGACGATATCCGCGATGCGGTCGTCCTCAGGCAGCTCATACTTGCCGCCCCAGCCATTGAAGCGGAATGCGCTGGCTTCAAGGCCGATGGCGGCGCCTTCAACGAAGACCGGCCCCGTGTCGCGCAGCCAGACATCGCCGATTGGCGCTTC
>DNZB01000145.1:11674-15527 GCA_003506635.1 Parvularcula sp. | reverse complement strand
GCCGCGCCGGCGCCCGCCGCGCCCGCTTCGCTTTCAGCCTCAGCGCCCGCCGCGCTCCGTGATGCCTCGGCGCGGATCAGGGCCGAGGCGCCGCGCGCGCCCCTTCCCTCGCGTGCGCCGTCGCTTGCGGCGGCGCAGTTCGCTGAAATCCTCGCCCGGCGCCTTGAGGACGCGACGCAGTTCGACCTTCGGCTCGATCCCCCGGCCCTCGGCTCCGTCGACGGACGCCTGACGCTCACCGACGACGGCCAGGCGACGCTGGCGCTGTCGTTCGATAATCCGTCGGCGTTCGATTACTTCCGCCAGGACGCGGGGGCGCTGCGCCTCGCGCTCGGCGACGCCGGCTTTGATCTTGCCGGCCGCAATTTGCAGTTCAGCTTTCGTGAGCCGTCGCGCGCAGAGCGCGGCGGGCCGGCGCGCGAAGTTTCGTTTTCCGATCCCGCTCCGCTTCACCGCGGCGCCGTCGATATCCGCGCATGAGGAGACCCTGATGAACATTCCCCCGATCGCCGCCGCGCAGACCGGCGCCGCCGCCGGCGCCTCCCGCATCGCGGCGAACTTCGACACGTTTCTCACGCTCCTGACAGCGCAGCTGCAAAACCAGGATCCGCTCGATCCGCTCGACACCGACAAATTCGTGTCACAGCTTGTTGAGTTCTCGTCGGTCGAACAGTCGATCGAGACGAACCGGAATCTCGAAACGCTGATCGGCCTGCAATCAAGCGCCGAGACGGCGAACGCGCTGGCGCTTCTCGGGCGGACGGTCGTCTTCGCCGGCGACCGCGCGCGCATCGAAGGCGGCGCCGCGGAATGGCGCTATGTCGTGCCGGAAGGCGCAAGCGCCGTCGCGCTGACCGTCGTCGACGGCGATGGCCGCATCGTCGCGCAATCGGCCGGGTCCGCCGCCGCCGGCGAACATGCGTTTGTCTGGAACGGCGGGGTCGAGGGCGGCGTCTATCGGCTCGGCGTCGCGGCCGTCGACCGCAGCGGCCGAAGCCTCGCCGCAGCCGCGCGCTCCCTCGCCGGCGTGACGAGCGTTGCGACCGTCGACGGCGCGGCGCGCCTTTCAACCGCGCTTGGCGACATCGGCCTTGCCGACGTGACGCGCGTCATCGCGAACCGATAGGAAACCGCCATGAGCTTCACCGGCATTTTCTCCATCGGCGTCTCCAGCCTCGCGGCCTTTTCCAAAGGCATCGAGGCGATCTCCAGCAATGTCGCGAACAGCGACACCACGGGCTACAAGCGCGTACGCGCCGATTTCGCGGCGCTGCTTGCGACCGCGCGCAACAGCCCGGCCGGAACCGGCGTCAGCGCGTCCGCGCGCCAGCTCTTCAGCGAGCAAGGCGCGATCACGCGCGACAGTCAAACGACGCATGTCGCGGTCGCGGGCGACGGCTTTTTCGTCGTCTCGCGCGCGCCGGGCGCCGCGCAGGCGGGCGATCTCCTCTACACGCGCGCCGGCGACTTCCGCCCCGACGCGGAAGGAAACCTCGTCAACGCCGCCGGGTTTTATCTCCAGGGCGCCCCTGCGGCGTCAGGCGGCGCGATCTCCGCGCAAGGCTTGCAGACGATCAACGTCAATCGCGTTCCGGCGGGCGCCGACCCCGCCCTGCTCGGCGATCTCGCCGCCGTCGCGATCGGCGCCGACGGCGCCGTCAACGCGACCTACGCCAATGGCGAGACGCATGCGCTTTTCCGCATTCCGCTCGCCCTCTTCGTAAACGCGGACGGCCTCGCCCCCGCCGGCCGCACCGCCTTCAGCGCGACGGCGGCGTCTGGCGCGGCGGCGATCGTGCGCGCGCAAGACGGGCGCGCCGGCGCGATCGAGGGGGCGGCGCTCGAGGCCTCGACCGTCGATCTCGGCGCCGAGTTCTCGGCCCTGATCGAGACCCAGCGCGCCTATTCGACCGGCGCGCGCATTCTTTCGACCGCCGACGAACTCTGGCGCACCCTCGTTCAGACGGCGGCGTGAGGCGCCATTCCCGGACCCCTTCGTCCCGCTTTGATGCGCTCTCCGTAGGCGGACGATTTACCTTGAAACGTCAAAGCCTTGAGAGACAATTTACCGTGGCGTTTAGCTCTATCTTAAAAGCGCGCCGGTAGGTTCGGACAGTGAAGTTGCGTATCTTGAGGGAAGACCCATCATGACGACCGCCGCATACCAGGCAACGCCTCAGCGTTCGAAGGAGCCGTATGTCATCGGCCCCGACGGGCTGCCGCTGACGCTCGCCGATCTGCCGCCGCGCTCGACCAAGCGGTGGGTTATCCGCCGCAAGGCCGAGGTCGTTTCCGCCGTTCGCGGCGGGCTTCTGACGCTCGAGGAAGCCTGCGACCGTTACCAGCTGACGATTGAGGAGTTTCTCGCCTGGCAAAAGGCGATCGAACAATTCGGCATGGCGGGCCTGCGCGCCACGCGCGTGCAGCAGTACCGCTAAGGTTCTTCACCTTTCATTAAGCGCTTCAACGCCCCGCGCCGCGATCCGGCGCGGGGTTTTTTGTTTTTGCGAGACCCTAACGGAATTTTTACGCTGCAGCGGGCAAATTTTGCCGGGCGTCGGCGATCCCTGGTGATGGGTTAGGGACCGGCGCGGCGCGCTGTGAGGGCGAAAGCCGTGAACGAGTTGATGGGGACGGCGCGATCCTTCGGGATCGTCAAGCTGCTTGCGATCGCCGGCGTGACTATCGCCGTCGCGCTGATGATCTATGTGATGGCGGCGCGCGCGACGGCCGCGCCGATGGCGCTCCTCTATGCGGACCTGACGCTGGCCGACGGCGCGGAAGTCGCCGACGCGCTCGAAGCGGACGGCGCCAAGCACGAAATCCGCGAGGCGAACGGCAAGGTCGCCGTCTACGTTCCCGCGAATGAACGCGCGCGGCTGAAGCTGCTTCTCGCCGCCGACGGGTTCGTCGCTTCGTCCAGCGTCGTCGGCTATGAGATTTTCGACGGGCAGGACGCGCTCGGCGTCACGTCCTTCCAGCAGGACATCAACAAGCTCCGCGCGCTTGAGGGCGAGATCGCGCGCACCATCGCGACGCTTTCCGGCGTGCGCGGCGCGCGCGTCCATCTCGTCCTGCCGGAGCGCGAGCTGTTCGCGCGCGAGAAGGAAAAGGCGAGCGCCTCGATCGTCGTCGACGCGCCGGGCGGGCTCGATAAGCGCTCCGTGCGCGCGATCGTCAACCTGACGGCGTCCGCCGTACCGGGTCTTCAGCCGGCCCGCGTCACGGTGCTCGATCAGGCGGGCGAACTCCTCGCCTCGGGGCAGGGGGGCGATGATCCGCTCGCCGCCGCGGGCGGCGTCGACGAGCGCATCGCCGCGACCGAGACGCGCATTCGCCGCACGGTCGAAGACATCGTCGGACGCATCGTCGGCCCGGAAAACATTCGCGTGCAGGTGGCGGCGGAGCTCGATTTCAGCCGTATCACCGAAACCGCCAACATCATCGATCCTGACAGCCAGACGATCCTGTCCTCGACGACCGTCGAGGACCAGTCGAATGACAGCGACGCTTCAGCGCTGCGCGGCGTCACGATCGCCAACCAGCTGCCGCAAGTCGCGGCGGTCGATCCCGCCGCGGCTGGCGAGCCGTCGACCTCCTCCGCGCGCCGCATCGAAGAGACGACGAATTTCGAGATGACGCGCACCGTCCGCAACGAGGTGCGCGAGGTCGGCGGCGTCCGGCGCCTCTCCGTCGCGGTCGCGCTGAACGCCGGCGCCGCCCCGCGCGAGCCCGCGGAAATGCAACGCATCGCCGCGCTCGTGCAGGCCGCCGTCGGCTATAACCCGGCGCGCGGCGACCAGATCAATGTCGTTGAAGCGTCATTTTCGCCGGTGAGCGCCGCCGCGCCCCC
>DNZB01000145.1:8545-11340 GCA_003506635.1 Parvularcula sp. | reverse complement strand
CCCTCGCGGCGATCATCGTCGCGCTCATCGTCTTCGTGCTGCGCCCGCTGCTGTCGACGTCGAAGCAGACGCCGGCGGCGGCGGCGCCCGCCCCCCTTAGCGCGCCGGCCCGCGCCGGCGCATTGCCCGCGCCCGCCGCCGGCGATCCGGCGGCGGCGACGGCGACGGCGCTCCGCCGCGCCGCAGACATCGTCCGGTCGAACACCGATGAATCCGCCGGCGTCCTTAAAGACTGGATCAGGAAAGCCTCATGACCGGCAAGCCGATCACCGCGGTCGAACAGCTTTCGGGGCCGGAACGCGCCGCCGTCGTCATGCTCGCGCTCGGCGAGGAGGCGACGAAGTCGATCTGGGCGTCGTTCGACGAGGACGAAATCCGCGAAGTGACGCGCGCGATCTCGAAACTCGGGTCCGTCGCGCCGGATGTGGTCGACGGCCTTCTCCATGATTTCGTCGCGAGCCTTTCAATGACGAGCGCGGTTTCAGGGTCGGCCGCTTCGGCGCAGCGTTTTCTGCAAAACGTCATGCCCGCCGACCGCGCGCAGTCGATCCTTGAAGATCTTAAAGGCCCCGCCGGCAAAACCATGTGGGAAAAGCTCGGCAATGTGCACGAGCGCATGCTGTCGGCCTATTTGCGCAATGAACACCCGCAGACCGTCGCCGTCATCTTGTCGCGCATCCGGCCGGACCACGCGGCCAAAGTGCTCGCCGCCCTCCCCGGCCTCTTCGCCGAAGAAGTGATCGCCCGGCTGCTGACGCTGGGGCCCATTCAGAAGGAAGTCGTCGACCAGATCGAGCTCGCCTTGCGCACCGAGTTCATGGCGGCGCTCTCCCGCGGCGAGGATCGCGATCCCTATGCGGCGATCGCTGAAATCTTCAACAAGTTCGACCGCGCGACGGAGCGGCGCTTCATGGAAGCGCTGACCATGAAGAACCCGGACGCGGCGGTCCGCATTCGCGCGCTGATGTTCGTGTTCGAGGATCTTGCGGGGCTTGATCCCGCCGACATGCAGACATTGCTCCGCTATGTCGACAAGTCGGATCTCGCGCTTGCGCTGAAGGGCGCGGACGAAGAAGTCGCGCGCCGGTTCTACATCAACATGTCGGAGCGCGCCGCGGGAATTCTTCGCGACGATATCGAGATCATGGGCGCGGTGCGCCAGCGCGACATCGACCAGGCGCAGCAGCGCATCGTCGAAACGGCGCAGAGACTTTCCGACGACGGCGAGATCGTTCTGACGAAAGACGACGCCGGGGAGCTTGTATACTGATGAGCGCGCTCGCAAGGCCGTTCGACTTCGCCGATTTCGGCGCGCCGCAAGAGGCCGGCGCGGCGCCCGCCGCGGCCGAGGCGACGGCGCCGGGCGCCAGTCTCGATGCGGCGCGCACCGAAGGCGTCGTTGAAGGCCGGCGCCTCGCCATGGAGACCATCGCCGCAGATGAAGCCGCCGCTCTCGCCCGCATCGCCGCCGCGCTTGAGGATGCGAAAGCATCCATGAAGGAGGCGCGCGCCCGCGATCAGGCCGATACCTTGAACGCGGCGTCGCTGTTCCTTGAAGAATTTTGCGCCGGCCTCGCCGAGAGGCGCGAAATCGACGCCGCGCTGGACCTTCTCCGGCGCCTCATCGCGCATTCGGACGACCGGCGCGCGGCGCGTCTCGTCATCGCGCGGGCGAGCCGCGAGCGCCTTGCGCCGAAGATTGAAGCGGCGATCAGGGACCGGCGGATCGACGACTTCGTGACGCTTGAATCGGATCCCTCGCTCAGTCGCGGCGAGCTGCGCCTTGAGTGGCGCGGCGGCGAGGCGCGGCGCACGCGCCGGGAAATCACCGAGGCGGCGGCGGCGATGGTCCGCGGCCTGCGCGCCAGCAAGGAGCAGAAATAATGTCCCGCACCGACACCGCGCTTTCAACCGGCGTCTTGCCCGATATCGCCGACAGCGGCGCGGCGCCCTCGCCGCTCGCGCGCCCGCGCCTTGAAAGCGTGCTCGACGTTCCGGTCAAAGTCTCCGCCGTGCTCGGCAGGAAACGCATGAGCGTTGCAGAGCTGATGGGGCTCGGCGCCGGCGCCGTCATCGAACTTGACCGCCGCGTCGGCGAACCGATCGACCTTTACATCAATGAAACGCTGATCGCGCGCGGCGAGCTTGTGCTCGTCGACGGCGCTCTCGGCGTCACCATGACCGAAATCGTCCGCGCGAGCGAAGGCTGAGGACATTTTCATGAGACTTCTGATTGTCGGCGGATTGTCGGGCCAGCTTTCGGCGGCGGCCAAAATCGCCATGGACCGCGGCGCCCGCGTCGCCTTTTCCGGCGATGTCGAGGCGGCGCTGTCGGCGCTTCGCCGCGGCCAGGGCGCTGATCTTTTGATGGTTGACGTGCGCCAGGACATCGGCCGGCTGGTGCGGGGCCTGGCCGAGGAACGTTTCGCCATTCCCGTCATCGCCTGCGGCGTCAAGAGCGACGCGGACGCGGCGGTCGCGGCGATCCGCGCGGGCGCGAAGGAATTCATTCCGCTGCCGCCGGACGCCGCCCTGATCGCCGCGGTCCTCGAAGCGGTCGTCGAGGAAAGCCGCGATCTCATCGCCGCCGATCCGGCGATGAAAAAAGTGATCGCCCTCGCCGATCAGGTGGCGAAGTCCGAAGCCTCGATCCTCATCACCGGCGAATCCGGCGCCGGCAAGGAAATCATTGCGAAATATCTGCACGCGCATTCGCGCCGCGCCGAAAAGCCGCTGATCTCGATCAATTGCGCGGCGATCCCGGAAAACCTTCTTGAGTCCGAACTTTTCGGCCA
>DNZB01000145.1:0-8213 GCA_003506635.1 Parvularcula sp. | reverse complement strand
ACGGCGGCACCATCCTGCTCGACGAAATTTCGGAAATGGACGTGCGCCTGCAAGCCAAACTCCTGCGCGTCTTGCAGGAGCGCGAGATCGATCGCGTCGGCGGCGCAAAGCCGATCCGCATCAATATCCGCGTGCTTGCGACGTCGAACCGCGACCTGAAGGAGGAAGTGAGGAAGGGACGCTTCCGCGAAGACCTCTTCTTCCGCCTCAACGTCGTCAACCTCGCCGTGCCGCCGCTGCGCGAGCGCCCGGGCGACATCGTCGCCCTCGCCGAACACTTCGCGCGGAAATACGCCGAACTGAACGCCGTCCCCTTCCGTCCCTTCAGCGACGAGGCGCGGCGGGCGATCGCGGGCGCAGCCTGGCCCGGCAATGTGCGCGAGCTTGAAAACGCCGTTCATCGCGCGGTCCTCCTCGCGCAAGGGACGGAAATCGGCCGCGACGCGATCCAGTTTTCAGAAGGCGCGGCGGGCGCGGCGGCGCTGCCCGCCGGCGAGAACGGCGAAACGCTCGTCGGGCGCACGGTCGCCGAGGTCGAGCAGGCGCTGATCTTGCAGACGCTCGGCCATTGCCTCGGCAATCGCACGCACGCCGCGACCATACTCGGCATCTCAATCCGTACGCTGAGAAACAAGCTGAAGCAGTACACCGAGGAAGGCGTCGCCGTGCCGCCGCCCGCTGAACGCGCGAGCGCCTAAATGGCCGGGTCCGCCGCGCCAGCTATCAGCTTTCTGTCGCCCGCAAGGCTGCGGCAGGCGGCGTCTAGCGACGTGCTCTTCGCGATCGCCGTCATGGCGATGATCGCGCTGCTCGTGCTGCCCGTTCCGAAGTTCCTGCTCGATCTCCTGCTCGCGCTGTCGATCACCTTGTCGGCGAGCGTCCTGATGACGGCGCTCTTCACGAAAAAGCCGGTTGAATTTTCGACCTTTCCGGCGGTCCTTCTCATCGCCACGATTTTCCGGCTAGGGCTCAACGTCGCCTCGACCCGGATGATCCTTGCGAACGGCCATGAGGGGCCGGATGCGGCGGGCGCCGTCATCGCGGCCTTCGGCGGCTTCGTGATGCAGGGCAATTTCGTCATCGGGATCATTGTTTTCTCGATCCTCGTCATCGTCAATTTCGTCGTCATTACGCGCGGCTCAGGCCGCATCGCCGAAGTCGCCGCGCGCTTTTCGCTGGACGCCATGCCGGGAAAGCAGATGGCGATCGACGCCGACCTTTCCTCGGGCCTCATCAACGAGACCGAAGCGCGCGCGCGCCGCAAGCAGCTGGAGGATGAATCGAATTTCTACGGCGCGATGGACGGCGCCTCGAAATACGTGCGCGGCGACGCAATCGCGGGGCTTCTCATCACGCTCATCAACATTATCGGCGGCGTCCTCATCGGGGTGATGCAACAGGGTCTGACGCTGGCCGAGGCGGGCGAGTCCTATACGCTGCTGACCGTCGGCGACGGCCTTGTCAGCCAGATTCCGGCGTTGATCATATCCGTCGCCGCCGGCATTCTCGTCTCGAAATCGGGCGTTGACGGCTCGGCGGAAAAAGCCCTGCTCGCGCAGTTCGCCAGCAACCCGCGCGCGCTCGCGGTCGTGTCGGGCGTCCTCGCCGTGTTCGCGGTCCTCCCTGGAATGCCATTCGTTCCCTTCATCGCGCTTTCAGCGCTCGTCGGCGCCGTGGCGGCGCGGGCGATCCGCGACGACGCTGCGAAGGCGGCGGCCGCAGCGAAGACGTCGACCGCCGGCGCGCGCCAGAAGGCGGAAGAGGACCCGGCGTCGATGCTGGCGATGGACGATCTGAAAATCGAGCTCGGCTATGGACTTCTGCCGCTGATCGCCGACGGCGCCGGGCCGCGGCTCACCGAGCAGATCAAGGCGCTGCGCCGCTCGATCGCGCAGGACATCGGCTTTGTCACCCCGCCTGTGCGCATTCTCGACAATATGCAGCTCGGGCCCAATGACTACGTCATTCGCCTGAAAGAACAGGAAGTCGGGCGCGGCGCGGTGAAGCCGGGCTTCCATCTCGTGATGGATCCTTCCGGCCGGCGCCTCGACCTTATCGGCGAAATGACGAAGGAGCCCGCCTTCGGCCTTGACGCCATGTGGGTCGATGAGACGCAGCGCCAGACCGCTGCGCTCCGTGGACTGACGGTCGTCGACGCCGCGACGGTCCTGACGACGCACCTCACCGAAATCATCCGCGCCGAGGCGCCGGAGCTTCTCTCCTACGCCGAGACGAAGAAGCTTCTCGACGCGCTCGGAGAGCGCGGGCGTCAGCTCATTTCGGACATCATCCCCTCCGTCGTCAGCGTCTCGACCGTGCAGCGCGTCTTGCAGTCGCTGATCGCGGAACGCATTTCGATCCGCGATCTGCCCGCGATCCTTGAAGCGATCGCGGAGGCCGCGCCCGGCGGGGCCAGCGTCAGCCAGATCGCCGAACATGTGCGCGCGCGCCTCGCCCGCCAGATCTGCGGCGCGATCAAGGCCCCGGACGGCGCCGCGCCGATCGTCACCTTGTCGCAGGACTGGGAGCGCGCCTTCGCCGAAAACGTCATTGGTCAGGGGGCGGAACGTCAGCTCGCCATGGCGCCGTCGAAAATACAGGACTTTGTCGCCGCCGCGCTGCGGAAACTTGAGGACGCGGCCGCCTCGGGCTACGCCGCCGCGCTTGTGACGAGCGCCGCTGCGCGGCCCTTTGTGCGCTCCGTCATCGAGCGCGTGCGCCCGCAGACGATGGTCCTCAGCCAGGCGGAAATCCACCCGCATGTGCGCCTTCGCAATCTCGGCTCGATCTGACGCTCTTGCATGGGCGCCGCGCCCGGCCGATACTTGCGCGCGTGTTTGAGTTTCTCCCGTCCCCATGATGAAGTTCATCGCCCCGACCGTCGAAGCCGCCAAGGCCAAGGCGCGCCGCGCGCTTGGCGACGGCGTGTCGATCGTTTCGGTGCGCAATCTGCCGTCAGGCGACGTTGAAGTGTCGGCTTCGGACAAGCCGGGCCCCGCCGCGCCGCCCTTGCCCGTCGAACCCGCCTTCGGCGACCACACGCGACAGGCGTTCGACGAGGCGCCCTTGCGCGGCGGGGGCTATTCATTGGGCGCACGCCTTAACGAACCGCTTGAACAGAAATTCGCCGAAGACGCCCTGGCGCGGCTTTCAAGCGAGCTGTCCGGCCGCCCGCATCGCGCCGGCCCGATCGATCTGTCGGACCGCACCGCGCGCGCGATGGCGGACGCTCTGCGCCCGCACTCGTTCTCGGATGAACTGATCGCGGCCGTCATTGAAGGCGCGCGCGCCGCCGAAGTCGATGACGATCTTTATCGCCTCGCGCTCGGCCTCGCCGCCGCTTTTGATTTCGCGCCGGTGCATTTCTCGCCGCAGACGCCGGTGATGCTTGTGGGGCCGACGGGCGCCGGCAAGACCTCCTGCGGGGCCAAGCTCGCCGCCGCGGCGCTGGCGCGCGGATCGACCGCCTTCATCATGACGGCCGATGTCGGGCGCGCCGGCGCGATCGACCAGATTAAGGCCTATGGCGACGCTCTTGGCGCTGATTATTACATCACCGAGACCCCGCACGAGGTCGCGCAGGCGCTCCGTTCGAGGCGCCCCGAAGGGGCTGTCGTGCTCGACACGCCCGGCGTCAGCCCCTACGACCCTGGCGACTTCGCGGCGCTGCGCTCCTTTCAGGAAGCGACGCGCGGCGAGCCCGTTCTCGTTCTCCCGGCGAGCGGCGACCCCGAAGAGTTCAAGGACTGGGCCGCCGCCTTCGCCGAATTCGGCGCCCGCCGCATGATCATCACCAAATTCGACGCGACGCGCCGCGCCGGCGCGGCGCTTTCCGCCGCCTTCGCGTCGAAGTTCACGCTCGCGCACTTCTCGCAGACGCCCTTCATCTCCGAAGGCCTCATCGACGCGACGCCGGAGTTTCTGGCGCGCCGCCTGCTCGCCGGCCGGGTTGGACGGCTCGGCTGAGGCGCTCTTAATACCGGATCAGCGCGCTGCCCCAGGCGAGGCCGCCGCCGAGCGCTGCGAAAACGAGAAGCTCGCCGCGCTTGATGCGCCCGTCGCGAATGCCCTGATCAAGCGCTAGCGGGATCGAGGCGGACGACGTATTCGCGTGTTTTTCGATCGTCACGATGATCTTCGAGCCGTCGAGGTCGAGGCGCTTGGCGCAAGCCTCGATGATGCGGATATTCGCCTGATGCGGCACGAACCAGTCGATCTCCTCGCGCTTCACGCGCGCGCGCTCCGTGACTTCGAGAACGGCGTTCGAGATTTCCTGCACGGCGTTGCGGAAGACTTCCTTGCCATTCATGCGCACCTTGCCGACCGTCTGCGTCGAGGAGGGGCCGCCGTCGGCGTAGAGATGTTCGGCGAGCGTTCCGTCCGCCGACAGATAGGTCGCCAAAATGCCGCGCGGCGCCGCCGCCGTATGCGGCGCGGCGGCTGAAAAGACGACCGCCCCGGCGCCGTCGCCGAAAAGCACGCACGTCGCGCGGTCTTCCCAATCGAGAAAACAGGACAACGTCTCCGCGCCGATGACGAGCGCGTGGCGCACCTGTCCCGTCGAAATGAAATTATGCGCGATATTGGTCGCGTAGAGAAAACCGGCGCAGGCCGCCGACACGTCGAAAGCGATGCCTGGCGGGCAGCCGAGTTTTTGCTGCACATAGACCGCCGTCGACGGGAATGTCTTGTCCGGCGTCACGGTCGCGACGATGATGAGATCGATGTCGCGCGGCGAGAGCCCCGCCTGCTCCAGCGCGGCGCGCGAGGCGTTGACGGCAAGATCGGAAGTGACCTCCCCTTCGCACGCATAATGGCGCTCGCCGATGCCGCTGCGCGAACGGATCCATTCGTCGGAAGTGTCGACGCGCTTCGCCAGCTCATGGTTCGTCATCGTGCGCGCCGGCAGAAACGAGCCGACGCCCGCGATGATGGTTTCAATCTGGCTCATGTGTCCGCCCGCTCGCTGTCATTCGGCCGCGCCGGCGCCGAGGCGCTCCAGCAGGATGCGCCGCGCATCATTGATCTTCGCGGCGAGATAGTCGGTGCCGCCCTTATCCGGGTGCAGCTGTCCGATGAGCTTCTTGTGCGCTGCGCGGATGTCGTCCGCGCTCGCATCGGCGGGAACGCCGAGGATCGCGGCGGCCTCTTCCAGCGCCAGCGCCGCCTTGGTCGCCGGCGCGCGCATGGCCCCGGCGCCGGGAACCATCCCTTCGCCTTCCTGCGCGCGTAACGCCCGGTCACGCCAGGTTTCGATGGCGGTGACCCCGCCCGCGGCGAGGATGACCATCAGCGCCAGCGGCCAGCCCTTGGTCGCAAGAAGGGCGGCCGCGACGCCAAGCAGCACGACGATCTTGAGGATGAATATGTTGCTGGATCGTCCCCCTGCGGCGGCGCCTTTGCCCGCGCGCAAGAGCGCCCACGCGGCGGCGCCAGCGGCGAGAAGAAGGACGATCGGTCCAAGCATGGGCCTGCTGCGCTGCGAAATACGCCGCACCATGCCCGAAACCGTTCGCCGGCGGAACCTCCGACGCGCGCCGGCGCTCTGGGGAATAATTGTTCTTGCTTTGTTCTTGTTCGTGCTTAGTCTTGCGGCATGACGCGCGCCGCGGCCCCTGCTCCTCCCTTTCCTCGCCCGGGAAAGAGACCGCCAGCGGAGGAGCCAGCCCCGAGTAGCAAGGCCAAGGGCCGCGGCGCGCGCTCAAACGAGGCGGGCCGCTATGAAGCGCTGACGCGCGAGGCGGCGGATGACGGCTGGGACTTTGAGGACGAGCCAGCGCCGAACGCAACGGACGTCACCACGGAAACGCCGCGCACGATCATCAATTATCTGTCGAGCCCCTTTGTCGGCTTCGACCGCACCATCAATCCCTATCGCGGTTGCGAGCACGGCTGCATCTATTGTTTCGCGCGCCCGACGCACGCCTATTACGGCTTGTCCGCGGGACTTGATTTTGAAACGAAGCTGTTCGCCAAACCGAACGCCGCCGTCCTCCTCGACCGCGAACTGGCGTCGAAGACTTACAAGCCGCGCCATATCGCGATCGGAACCAATACCGACCCCTATCAGCCGATCGAGCGAAAGTTTTTGCTGATGCGGGCGATCCTGCCAGTGCTGGCGAAATATAATCATCCGGTCTCGTTGCTGACGAAATCGGCGCTGATCGCCCGCGACGTCGATCTCCTGGCGCCGATGGCGGAGGCGCGGATCGTGCGCGCCATGTTGTCGATCACGACGCTCGACCCGAAACTCGCCCGCACGATGGAGCCGCGCGCATCGACCCCGAAGCGCCGCTTCGCGGCGGTAAAAGCGCTCGCCGAGGCGGGCGTCCCCGTCGGCGTGATGACCGCGCCGATGATCCCGGGCCTCAACGATCATGAGCTGGAAGATCTCCTCGCCGCCGCGAAAGAGGCGGGCGCCGGCTGGGCGGGCTACACGATCGTGCGCCTGCCGCTCGAAGTCGCAGGGCTTTTCCGCGAATGGCTCGAAGCCGCCTTCCCCGACCGCGCGGCCCGCGTCATGCGCCATATCCGCGACATGAATGGCGGGCGCGATTATGACCCCGAATGGTCGCGCGCGGCGGCGCCCAGAAGCGTCTTCGCGAGGCTGATCGATGAACGGTTCAAGAAGGCGGTCGCGCGCCTCGGTCTCGACGGCGAGAAACCCCCGCTTGATCCGGGGCTTTATCGGAGGCCGGTGGCGGGAGGGCGGCAGTTGAGTTTGTTTTAAATTTGCCGGCAAATATTGAATCGTTTGAAAATTGGAAAATCATGCTTGCCAAATCACTTCTGGCTTCGATCGCCAATTCGCCGATCTGGCCTGCGGCCGATCTCATTGTGAAGTCTTGGGTGCCGTTTTTTCCTGACGAGATGCCACGTATCGCACCGAGATTTTATCTAAGCTCGTCGGGCATTAGAAAAACGGCTCTTCAGATCGTAGCTAAGCACAAGAGATTTGTAGCAGGCTCGGCTTTTGATGAAATTTGCGCAGTTGCGGAGGATTTTTTTCAGAAAAAGTTGTGGCCCAAGGATTACAAAAAAATTCTCAGCGTAGCCGGGCGCATCGATAAAGCTTATTCGACTGAGGAAGATTTAAGAACTGTAGAGTCTCAATTTGATGAGTTTATAGAGCATACTTTCGCAGAATCTCTTTATATGGCCCCAATTATCTATGATAATCCTGACGGCCAAACGATGCCCCCATCAGTTGATTTGTCAGACAAGAACTCCGCTTGGATAAGCTCCGAGGATCAGCTGAAAAAGTTTGTTGAAGGGCGATTCATGGTCCTTTGCGATCCTGACTTATCCAAATTTCCGCCTGAACGACGTGGTCTTCAGACGTTCGAGAATAACGGTGACCTTAGTTTAACTTGGTTAGTAGCACTTTCCCGAAATGAAGAAACAGCAATTAGTAGTCTCACGACCCTGCTTGGCGCGATCTGCATTGCAATGGGACCGCACGGCTGGCCAAACTCGTCCGAGTCAAATTTTAACGGGGTAGCGGAGCTTTCGCAGTCACAATACGGTTTCGGATCGTTTCATCGAGTTCAGTTTCCAGTCATTCATGGCACGCTTGATGTGACTGAGGAAAGGACTTCAAGAGAACTGATTATACGCTACAACGCACGCTTCGAACTCGACGTTGTCGCCAAAGTATCGGCGCTTGGAGATTTGGAATTCGAGCAGCGAATTAAGCGTGCTGTTTACTTTTTAGGGCTCGGATTTCGGTCCGAAGAAATCGCACGTTACATGTTTTGCGCATCAGCTTTGGACGCACTATTTTGTTTTGACAGAATGTCGCTCACCGAAACTGCCAAGGATGGATTGAAGGTATTTTCGGGCGATAAGGATTCGATTAAGAAAATTGAAATGCTACTCGCAATTCGTGGCCGCATAGCTCACGGAAAGCGCAGCACGCCGCAGGAAGCGAGCGATTACGTTGGATACTGGCGTCGGTTCGACCAAGAGCCTTTGGACGGCTTCTGGTGTCTTATTAGACAATCGATAGTCAATATCCTGTCGGATGTTGAGGTGTATAAAGCAGAACTGAGCAAGATTGAGGGAAGTAAAAAACCTGCCGCGGAAACTGCCTAGGGTAGATTGGGGTGGTTCTCTCACCATTAATACTAACGCTTTTTTTAGTAGGAGAATCGCGGCACTATCCGTAGGAATTTTTTGAGATTCTTCGCAGCCATGCCCCCCATCCCCACCTA
>DNZB01000387.1:4879-5154 GCA_003506635.1 Parvularcula sp. | reverse complement strand
GGCGCGGCCGTAAATCCCCTGCGGACCGTCGCCGAACAGGCCGCGCCATGATGTGAGCCGCGCGGACAGATCCGCATCGACCCCGCGCGCGACGCCGGACGCCGTTTCAATATCCCCGGCAACGCCGCCGTCGATCTCGATCGCGCCATTTTCCGCAAGCGCGATGATCGCGGCGCCCTTGACGCTGTTGACGCTCGCCGCCGCAAAGCCGGCGCGATCGGCGTTGAACTTCAGATTGAATTCTCCTCCGCTGACGAGGGAGAACGCGCCGGAGA
>DNZB01000387.1:0-4479 GCA_003506635.1 Parvularcula sp. | reverse complement strand
CATCAAAGATCGCGCGCGCCGAGCCGCCCGAAATCGCAACCGCGCGTGCGCGCCCCTTGAGCAGCGCATCGCCGAGCGAAAAGTCGATCCGCACGTTCGATATCGAAAGATCAGGCGCCGCAGCTTCGGCGCCCGCGCGCAATTCCATGAGTTCGAGATGCGAGGCGCCAAGAGCGCCAAACTTGACCGACGGTTTTTCAAGCCCGGCGCCGGCCATCGCGCGCGCTACTGCGAATTCAATGATTGGCCCGCGCGCAAGCCACAGCACCGCAGCCGACAACGCAAGGACGGCGCTGACGCCGACCGCGAAAAGCCCTGCGCGCCGCATCGATCCGCTCCGTCCCCCCTTTATCCTTCAGGCGCGCCGATCCGCTCAGCGCCGCCGCGCAGGCGTCAAGACCCTGGTCCTTTCGCCATCGCCGCCATAGAAGAGCCTTTGCACAATGGCCTATCACCAGAATGGCGACAATTGCTGACAAAAGCGAGGCTTTCGCTTAAGCGCAACCGCCGAGGATGCCAGGCGCGGCGGTTGACTTGGCCGTCAGCGCATCGAAAAAGGGCCGCAACCCAACTGCTTGGCCGCTGTTGAAGGGACCGATGACCTCTTCGGAATTCGAGAGCCGCGAAATCGGCCCTGGTCCTCGGCGGGCGGCGTTCGCCATCGGCGCGGTGTTGGCCGTCCTAATCAGCGGCGCGGTTTTCCTTGGAGTCGTCGTCAAGCGCCCGGCCGCCGCTCCGATTGCGGCCGCGCCCGGTCCCGCGGCCAGCCTTGGCGGCGCGGATTACGGGGCGGTCGGCCAGACGGAAGCGCCGGCCGCGCTCGCCGCGCCGCAGCGCGCGCCCGTGGCGATCGCGGTCGCGCCGGCGCCCGCGGCGCCTGATCCGCCGGTTGAGGCTTTCGTCCGTGTAAAGCCGATTCCGGCGACTGACGTCCTTCATGCGAGCAGCGCGCCGCGCCTCAAGCCGTCGATCGCAGTGGCGGAGCCGTCAGGCGTCCCCGCAAGGGGCGGCTCGGCGGTCCTCTCGCTTGCGACGCGCTGGCTTGCCAGCGAAGACGATCGCCCGCCGCCGGTTTTCTTCGAAAGCGACCTCATCGCCGATCGCGTCGCGCCGCCGCCGCTCGCGGTCATCTATGCGCGGGACATCGCCGCGCCGCCGCGCGAGGTGCGCGTGTCGCTGTCAAAGGGCGAGACCTTCGTTGATGCGTTGCGCCGCGCGGGCGTCAGAGCGGACGATCGGAACGAGGCCGCCTATGCCTTCGGAAAGCTCTATAATTTGCGAATGTTGCGGCCTGGCCAGTCGTTTCAGCTGACGGTCGCCGAGCCCAACAAGACGCTCTTTGAGCTGATTTCGCTTGACGAGGAACCGGCGCTGCACCTCATCGCGCTCGAATATGACGCCGATCCGGTCAAGCGGATCAGCTTGTCACGCGCGCCAGACGGCGGCTTCACGGCGAAGGAACACGCAGCGCCGCTGACGACGCGCATCGCCGCCGTCAAGGGACGCATCGACGGCAGCCTTTATCTCTCCGCCAAGCGGCAAGGCGCGCCCGACGAAGTGATCGCGGGGCTGGCGCAGATGTTCGCCTACGACGTCGATTTCCAGCGCGAGATTTTCGGCGGCGACGAGTTCGAGGCGATTTTCGAAGTCCGCTACGACGAGACCGGGCGCCTCGTCGCCGGCGGCGAAGTGCTTTACGGAAGGCTCAACTGGCGCGGCCGCGCGAAGGAGAAGGGCTATTATCGCTTCGCCCTCGAAGAGGGCGGGCGCGGGGATTATTTCGACGCTTCGGGCGAGAGCGCTCGCCGGCTTCTCATGAAGACCCCGATCGACGGCGCGCGGCTTTCTTCGGGATTCGGCACGCGTCGCCACCCGATACTCGGTTACGCCAAGGCGCATAAAGGCGTCGATTTCGCCGCGTCGCGCGGCACGCCCATCATGGCGGCGGGCGACGGAGTCATTGAAAAGGCGGGCCCTTACGGCACCTTCGGCAATTACGTGCGCATCCGGCATGCGCAAGGATACAAGACCGCCTACGCCCATATGAACGCCATCAGGAAAGGCGTGCGCGCCGGCGCGCGAGTGCGCCAGGGCGATGTCATTGGAACTGTCGGATCGACGGGCCGATCGACCGGCCCGCATCTTCACTACGAGGTTCACCTGAACGGCGGCGCTGTCAATCCGCAATCTTTGAAGATCGCCACGGGCGTCAATCTCGGCGGCAAGGACCTCGTCCGTTTCCGCGCTGAGCGCGATCGCATCGACGCGATGCGCCGTCAGACGGTCGAACCGGAACCGAGCCTCGTCGCGGAAAACGCCAAGAACCGGTCGCTCTAATAGAGCGACGTGAAGAGCCTAACGGCGCGCGGATCGCCGGCTAGCGCCGGCGACATCTTGTTCATCACATAGGCGGCGCTCATCCGGCGCGCCGGATCGACCATGACCGCCGATCCGCCGAAGCCGGCGCTGCCGAACGCAGACAGGGACGGCCCGAAAAAGCCGTTGGTGTTCGCCATCAGCCCGGCCGTCCAGCGCAGATGAAACGGCAAGACGAGATCGTCGCCCTCGATCCGCGGGCGGAGCGCTTCACGCAGCGCAACATCGTTGATCGCGATCCCGCCGCTGGCGTCCCGTCCGCCATTGCCGAGCGGATGAACGATTTCAGCAAGGCCCCTCGCCGTCGCGTGAATATTTGACGCGGGGATCTCCGCCGCCATCCAGGCTTCGCGGCTGACGCCGGCCGCCGCCGACCAGGGTTTCAAGAACGCGATTTCCGCCAGAAGGCTCTTTCGATGATCGGGCGCGCGCGGCGGTTTTGTCATCGCGGAGGAGCGCGCTATCTCCGCTGGCGTCAAACCGCAATGAACTTCGACGCCGCGCATTTCGAAGAACTGTTCGCGCAAGATCTCGCCGATGCTGCGTCCGATCCGGCGCCGGAGGACTTCATTGGCGATGAAGCCGACCGTCTGGGGATGATAGCCGCACGCGGTTCCGGGCGCCCACAAGGGCGCCAGCGCGGAGATGCGCGCCGTAATGATCTCGCGCTTCGTCCAGTCCTCGGGCGGGATCGGCTCGGCGAAACCGCAGATGCCGGCCTGGTGAGAGAGCGCCTCGGCGAGCGTCACCGCGCCCTTTCCCGCCGCCGCGAAGTCCGGCCAGTCTTCGGCGACCGGCCGGGCATAATCGAGCGCGCCGTCGCTCACCGCCTCGGCGATCAAACGCGCGACGACCGCCTTGCCGCTCGAATAGACGCAAGTCAGCGTTTCTTCCGACCACGGAATAGTCTGCGCCCTGTCGGCGAAGCCCGCCCAGAGATCGACAACGGGCTCGCCGGCGACAAAAACGGCGAAACCCGCTCCCAGCTCTTCACCGCGCGCGAAGGCGCCGGCGAAGGCGTCTAGCGCCGCTTCGTATCCTTCCGCCGCGCGGCCGCTGATTTCGGGGACGGCGGTCATGCGCGGCGGAGCCCCTTCTGGTCGAGCCGCCAGACGAGGCTGTCGAGGCGGTCCTGACCGAAGAACGGCTCTTCATCGAGCACCATCAGCGGCACGCCCCAGTGATGAACAAGCTGCCCCGCCTCGTTCGCCGAAAGGCGGGCGCCCAGCGCCTGTTCGTTCGCCGCCGCGTATGCATCAAGCGCCGACAGCGACAGTCCGGCTTCGCGCGCCGCGTCTTCCATATGGGTGCGCTCCGGCCAGTCTTCCGTCCCGCCCCAGATGCGGCGCGCCATGGCGCGCGCGAAGGCGAGACCGGCGCCGCCGCTCTCTTCCGCCGCGAGGCCGAGGCGCATCAGCATATCCATCAGCGGCTGCTCGGCTGCGACTTTGCCGGTTCCAAGGTCCATGGTTATCGGATCGGGACGGGGCGGAAAGAACGGCACTCCGAGCCGCGCGCTTTCGCGCATCACGTCCTTGAAAAGATAGGGGAGCCACTGTGGGCGATTTCGCTCGAAGAACCCCGGCTCCCGCATGGCGAGCGGGCGCACAAAGCAGAAGCGCATCGCCAGGTCATAATCGCGCACAATGTCAGCGAGTCGGTCGACTGCCAGCCAGGAATAAGGACTCCGGAAGGACCAGTAGATATCAAGGTTCGTCATTTTTCGCGTCGCCTGCCTGTCACGATCGTTGCAACTTCGACCACGCGCTCCTAATTGGCAACCGCCGGCAGCATCGCCCGCAAGGAGCCCCGACGCATGACCAGAACGCTTCGCGCCGCAGCGCTTCAGGCCGCGTTTGGCGAGGATATGGCGGCCAATATCAAGACGGTCGAAAGGCTCGTTCGCGCCGCCGCGAAAGACGGTGCGCAGGTCATCCTGCCGCCCGAGCTGTTTCAGGGCCCTTATTTCTGCAAGCGCGAGGAAACGAAGTGGTTCGCCCATGCTTATCCGTACCGGGAGCATCCCGTCGTGGCGGCGCTCGCCCCGCTGGCGCGCGAGCTTGATGTCGTCCTGCCCCTGTCGATCTTTGAGAAAGCGGGCCA
>DNZB01000215.1:5343-6449 GCA_003506635.1 Parvularcula sp. | reverse complement strand
CGCCGCTGGATCTGGGAGCAATATGATCACACGGTGATGGGCGACACGGTGATCGCGCCCGGCGGCGACGCTGCGCTTGTCCGCATTCATGGCGCCAATCGGGGCCTTGCGATCACGACGGATGTGACGCCGCGCTATGTGCTTGCAGACCCCAAGGAAGGCGGCAAACAGGCGGTCGCCGAGACCTATCGCAATATCTGCGCGGTCGGCGCCGCGCCGCTCGCCATCACAGACTGCCTCAATTTCGGCAATCCAGAGCGCCCGGAAATCATGGCGCAGCTCGCCGGCGCGATCGAGGGCATGGCGGAGGCCTGCGAAGCGCTCGGCTATCCGGTCGTGTCCGGGAACGTGTCTCTTTACAATGAAACGAACGGCGTCGCCATTCCGCCGACGCCGGCGATCGGCGGCGTCGGCGTCATCGACGATGTGACGCGCGCGGCGCGCATCGGCGGCGCGATCGCCGGCGATGAACTGATCGCGGTCGGCGTGACGCGCGGCCACCTCGGTCAATCTCTCTACTTGCGCGAGCTGTTCGGGATCGAGGCCGGACCGCCGCCCCATGTCGATCTGGAAGCCGAACGGCGCAACGGCGAAACGATCCGTAAGCTGATCGCCGAGGGGCTTGTGACCGCGTGTCACGACGTGTCGGACGGCGGGCTTCTTGTCGCGGCGGCGGAAATGGCGCTCGCGGCGGGCGAAGGGCTTGACCTGAGGACGCCGGTCAAGGCGCGCCGCGCCGCCTTCTGGTTCGGCGAAGATCAGAGCCGCTACCTGGTCGCCTGCGCGCCGGGCGCTGGCGATACGCTGCTTCTCAAGGCCGCGATGGCGGGCGTTCAGGCGTCAAAGATCGGCCGCTTCGGCGGCGCGATGATCCGCCTCGACACGAATGACGCGGTGTCGCTCCTCGACCTCGCTGACATGCATGATCGTCCGCTGCCGGACTATATGAGCGCTTACTCCGCGCCGGAGACCCGCCCGATGCCGATGAAATCCGACGACATCAAGAAGATGATCCTAGAAGCCCTGCCCGATGCGACGGTCGAGATCGAAGACCTCGCCGGAGACGGCGACCACTACCGCGCCCGCGTCATTTCCAGCGCCTTTAA
>DNZB01000215.1:2291-5013 GCA_003506635.1 Parvularcula sp. | reverse complement strand
GACCTTCACGCGCTGGCGCTGGAGACCGAGGCGACGGAGTAGGCGGGCGACGTCAGCGGCGCGCGATCATGCCGCTGCGCTCCCGGCCTGCGAGAGCGCTTTCTCCTCGCGCGCGCCCCACAGGCACGCCGCAATGATCAGCGCAGCGCCCGCCCAGACCTGCGGGCGCACGGGTTCGGCGAACAGGAACCAGCCTATCCCTGCGGCCCAGATCAGCGCCGTATACTCAAGCGGCGCCAGCACCTGCGTTTCCGCCGACGCATAGGCTTTCGCGAAAAAATACATGCCGCCGGCTGCAAAGAGCCCAAGCGCAATGAACGCGGGAATGTCGCTCGCAGGGGGCAGACCTCCCGTCACGATCGCGGGCCCGCTGACGATGGCGCCCGGCAGCAGCGCCGCGAGCAGCCCGGCGATTTCGGGACCATCCTTGCCGGCGCGCCCGCGCAGCATCGTCATGGAAATCGCATAGGTGACGGCGGCGAAGAGAACCGCAGCGATTCCGAGCAGGCGCGTTTGGATCGCCGCTTCCGCCGGCGCCCCGACGCTGGCGACGATGACGCCGGCGAATCCGGCTAGACCCGCCCCGACATTGCGCGGACGGATGCGCTCGCCAAGCATCAGCCTCGCCGTGAAGGGCATCAACAGCGGCGCGAGGAACGAGATGACGACCACCTCGACCAGCGGCAGCGCCGTCAGCGACCAGAAGAAGGCGACCGCGCACGCGGAAATGACGACGGCGCGAAGCCCGTGCGCCCTCCACATCTCGGGGGTGATCGCGGGACGCCGCGCCTTTAACCAGATGACGGCGGCGAAAATGCTTGCAAACAGGTAGCGCCCGAAGACGACGACCAACGTGTCATTCGTCGCGACGAGATGTTTGATGACCGCGTCCATGAAGCACAAAAGCGCGATCCCCGCCGCCGCAAAAGCGACAGCCCCCGACCGTGACGATGCAGGATTTACCGGCATGGCGCCCCTCTTGCGCGGGCGCTGCATGAAGTCAATGACGCGGCGTCGTAAAGTCGCTTTCGGCGGCGAGGGCGCGCGCGCCTCCCTATTTCAGCGGGCAGACGAGAACGTGATCGTCGAAGACGGAGCCGACGACGAGCGTATCGGCGGTCGCAGCGCCGGCGGAGGAAGCGTTCAGAACGCCCGATGTGTCAATCAGAACGTCTTCGGCTTCCCCCGTCGCCGGATTGACGCGAATGACATGGCTCGGCGCGACCACGCCGGGGTCGTCGACATGCTTCAGGAAGTCGAAAACCTTCGAGTGCCCGCCGATCCACAACGCGCCGTCAGCCGAAACTTCAATGTTGTCGGGCCCGGTGTCGACGGGATAATGCCGCAACAGAGAAAGCGCGCCGGTTTCCGGGTTGCGGGAATAGACGCTGACGCGACGGCGTAGGAACTCGGAAACATAGATCGTCATTCCGTCCGCGGACATATTGACGCCGTTCGCATAAGTAAGCCCTCTGACGGCGATCGATCCTTTCTGACCGTCGTAATAGGCAAAACTTGACGCGGGAAGCGCGAAATAAGCCTCGAGCGTCTCCATTATCCCGCCGGTGAAGCCGCGATCATTGGTGACATAGAAGCTGCGCGGGCCGACGCCCAGCACGTCGTTCGGCGAATGCATCGCGCCGAACGCGACGGTGTCGACATGCATGAGCGCGCCGCCGAAGCCAACATCGAAAATCTCGACCTTGTGGCCGTCGCCGGGCGTGTGGTTGATGGCGAACAGACGCTTGCGTCCGTCCGGCCCGCGCCACAGGCTGATGCCGTGTGGATGAAACTCGCCGAAACTGTCCGGCGAGACTTTCGAAACGCGATCGGAGCCGTCGAGCCGAAGCGCATAAATGCCGCCCTGAACCGGCCTGCCTGCGCGCGTCGCGCGTCGGTCGTCGGCGGAGATGAAGGCCAGGCCCCCCTCCTCATCAATCGTCACATCTTCCGTGCCGGGAAAGACCGTAACGCTGCGGCACTGATCGACGAGTTTTGGTTCAAGCCGGGCGAGAACGCCCGAACTTGGAATAATATTGTAAAGAAGCCACCCCAAGACGCCGAGGCCGATGACCCCGATCGCCGCAAATAACGCCCGCATTACGCACAACTCCGCCCGCCCGGTCTGAATCTGACAAAATTGCCCAGTCCGCGCAACATGCTTATGCTTAATGGCGAAGTTTTCGCCTTTTTGGAGCATCAAATGCGCATCCTTTTCGCCACGCTTGCGCTTTTAAGCTCGCTCGCCGCCTGCGCCCGGCCGGAAGCCGCTGACAAGCCCTCCGCCGCGCCCGCTAGGGAGACGGACGCGCCGTCCTATCCACGCGAAGAAGGGGTGCAACCCAGAACAATCGATGATCTGCGCGCCCAGTCGCTTGCGGCGATCGACGCGGACGCCTGCGCCGCGCAAGGGGGCGAGGTCCGCCAGGAAGGAATGCTCGGAACTTATCGGTGTACGGTTCCTTACGCCGACGCCGGAACGGCGTGCTCGGACAAGTCCGACTGCGAAGGCAGATGCCTGTTGCCGCCTGGGTCCGATGCTGCGCACGGCGAGGCGGCGACGGGCGCTTGTCAGGCGAACGACAGCCCGTTCGGCTGCTACGCTGAAATTCTCGGCGGCAAGGTCGCCGCGGCTGTTTGCGTCGACTGATCGCGCTTGCCGGGGCCGCTGATCGTCACCTTGCAAATCGACGCCGTGTCGGCGGATTATTTCGACCGCCTC
>DNZB01000215.1:599-1930 GCA_003506635.1 Parvularcula sp. | reverse complement strand
CGCTCGCGCGCGCGGCGGCGGCGAAAGCGCCGTTTGAAATAACGGTCAGCGGGCTGATGAAGCTCGGCCGCGGCGTTGCATTCCGGGTCGAAAGCGCCGCGTTGACGGCGTTGCGGGGCGAGCTGGCGGGCGCGTTCGCTGGCTGGCTGTCGAAGCAGGACAAGGAGAAATTCCGGCCGCACGTGACCATTCAAAACAAGGTCGCACCGCATGTCGCGGCGGCGCTCTTTGATCATCTGACGGGCGAGTTTTCGCGTTTCGCCGCCGTCGCCGAAGGCTTGCAGCTATGGCGCTATCAGGGCGGACCGTGGACGCCCGTCGCCGCGATTGCATTTCAGGGCGCGCTAGCATGAACGCGCTTCTCGGATTCGGCGTCTCGGGCCCGCACGGCGCCCGCTGGTTCGCAGAGAAGAAGCTGACGCGCCTTATCGCGCAGGCGATCGACGGCGGCGTCCGGGATTTCGATACGGCGCCCTTTTACGGGGATGCGCAATTGCGGCTGGGCCGCGCGCTGCGGTCGATCGGCGCAAGGGAAATACTGGTCAGCACCAAGACGGGAACGCGGCGCGCAGGCTTGCGCGCCGTCAAGGATTTTTCGGCGAACGCTATTCGCGCCGACGTTGAAGGAAGCCTCAAAGGTCTTGGGCGCGAGTTTCTAGACACGCTCTACCTCCATGGGCCGGCGCCGGCCGAAATCGACGCCGCGCTTCCTGTGCTCAGAGCGCTTCAGGCCGAGGGAACGGTGAGGAGGATCGGGGTTTGCGGCGAGGGGGCGGCGCTCGATCACGCGCTCGCTTCGGGCTTTGACGCCATCATGGGCGTTTTCAACGTCATTGACCGGCGCCATGAAGGCGTATTTTCGCGAGCGCGCGCCAGGGGCGTTCAAACCGTCGCCATCGCGCCGCTTGCACAAGGCGCCTTTGCGAAACAGTCGGCGCCGCGAAGCGCATCGGATGCGTGGCGCCTGGCGCGTGCGACAATGCGCGGCGGCGCGCGATCCAAATCGAACGCCGAAAAAAAGGCGTCTGAGGCGTTGTCGGCTGTCGAGAGCCTGTCGCCGAGCGGCGCGGCTCTCGCCTTCGTATTGCAAGGGGGACTTGCAAGTCTTGCCCTCACCACCACGTCGAACGCCGCGCACCTTGCCGAAGCCCTCGCCGCCATAAAACATTCGCTTGACGTTGAGACGATGGCGCGCCTGACAGCGCTCGCCCTTGACCCGGCCGGTCGCCGATCCTAGCTAAATCCCGACAACGCCAAGGATAAAGGCACATGAGCGACCAGGCCGTTCTCGACGCCATCAAAGCCAAAATCGACCAGAACCCGGTCATGTT